>JBGPYK010000004.1:0-19400 GCA_041493245.1 Methylomirabilia bacterium
CGGCCGCTCTTCCCAGAGCGCATCGCCTACACCGTGCCCTACAAGCTCTCCGACGCCGAGGCGCTCGAGAACGACAAGCGGGCGGGCACGGTCGGCTTCGCGCTCACCATCCTGCAGCGGCGCCTGGCCTCCTCACCCGAGGCGATCTACCAGTCACTCCGCCGCCGGCGCGAGCGCCTGGAGAAGCGTCTGCGCGAGCTGGAACTCCTGCAGCGCGGCGCCGCAGCCCCCGCGCCGGCTTTGGCGGGACCCGTGCTCGACGCCGACGACGTCGAGGATCTCGACGAGGCTCCTGAGAACGAGGTCGAGGCCGCCGAGGAGGAGATCCTCGATCAGGCCACGGCCGCCGCGACGCTCGCCGAGCTGAAGATCGAGATCGCCACGCTCGCCCGCCTCGAGGCGCTCGCCGCCGAGGTCCGCCGCAGCGGCCAGGACACCAAGTGGCGCGAGCTTGCGCACCTGCTGGGCGAGATCTTCACGCCGACGGCGCTGGCTGGCCGGGTCGCCGAGCCCACCGTGCCCTACGGCGCCGGTCCGATTCCGAAGCCCATCCCTTCGCCGCGCCAGAAGCTCGTCCTCTTCACCGAGCACCGCGACACGCTCAACTACCTCGAGCGCCAGATCGGCTCGCTGCTCGGCCGGCCGCAGGCGGTGGTGCTGATCCACGGCGGCATGGGCCGCGAAGAGCGGCGCAAGGCGCAGACGAGCTTCCTGCACGACCCCGAGGTGCAGGTGCTGCTCGCCACCGACGCGGCCGGAGAAGGCATCAACCTGCAGCGCGCGCACCTGATGGTGAACTACGACCTGCCCTGGAATCCGAATCGCCTGGAGCAGCGCTTCGGCCGCATCCACCGCATCGGCCAGACCGAGGTCTGCCACCTATGGAACTTGGTGGCCGAGGAGACCCGCGAGGGCGACGTCTATCGCCGTCTGCTGGAGAAGCTCGAGGAGGCGCGCCAAGCCCTCGGCGGGCAGGTCTTTGACGTGCTCGGCAAGCTTCAGTTCGAGGGCCGGCCGCTGCGCGACCTACTGATCGAGGCCATCCGCTACGGCGACCAGCCCGAGGTGCGCGCACGGCTCACCCGTGCCATCGAACACAGCGTGGATCGACCGCACCTCGAGGGCCTGATCGAGGACCGGGCGCTCGCCCACGACGTGATGGATTCGAGTCGCGTGGCGCGCGTACGTGAAGAGATGGAGCGCGCCGAGGCGCGGCGCCTCCAGCCGCACTACATCGAGTCGTTCTTCCTCGAGGCCTTCAAGCGCCTGGGCGGCACCGTCCGCCAGCGCGAGCCGCGCCGCTACGAGATCACCCACGTGCCCGCCCCGGTGCGCAACCGCGACCGCCAGATCGGCACCGGCGACCCGGTGCTCGCGCGCTACGAGCGCATCACGTTCGAAAAGGACCTGATCGCGCCGCCGGGCCAGCCGCTCGCGGCCTTCGTCTGCCCGGGCCACCCGCTGCTGGACGCCGCCCTCGACCTCACGCTCGAGCGCCACCGCGATCTCCTGAAGCGCGGCACGGTGCTGGTGGACGAGCGCGACCTCGGCACGAGCCCGCGCGTGCTCTTCACCCTGGAGCACGCCATCCAGGACGCGAGCCTCCTGCCCTCGGGCGAGCGCCGCACCATCTCGCGGCGGATGCTCTACGTCGAGATGGACGCCGAGGGGCACACGCGCCATCTGCACTACGCGCCCTACCTCGACTACCGTCCGCTCGCCGCCGGCGAGCCCTCAGTGTCCGCCTTCCTCGCGCGGCCCGAGTGCGCCTGGATCACGCGCGCGCTGGAGCAGAAGGCGCAGAGCCATGCCATCGCGCAGGTCGTACCCGAGCACATTGCCGAGGTGCGCGGCCGGCGCCTCACGTGGATCGAAAAGACCCGCGCCGCCGTGAAGGAGCGCCTGACCAAGGAGATCACCTACTGGGACCACCGCGCCGAGCAGCTCAAGCTGCAGGAGCAGGCCGGCAGGGCGGGCGCTCGGCTCAACTCGCAGGAGGCCCGCCGCCGCGCCGACGACCTGCAGGCACGGCTCCAGCGGCGCCTTGCCGAGCTGGACCGCGAGGCCCAGATCTCGGCGCTGCCGCCGGTCGTGCTGGGCGGCCTCGTGGTCGTGCCGTTGGGGCTCGTCGCCGCGATGACCGAGCGCACGCTGCCCGCGCACCCCGTCGACACCCAGGTATCGGCGGCGCGGGCGCGCGCCATCGTGATGGAGGCGGATCTCGCCTTGGGCTTCGAGCCCACCGACCGCGAGTTCGAGAAGCTCGGCTACGACATCGAGAGCCGCGTTTCCGGCACCGGACGGCTGCGCTTCCTCGAGGTCAAGGGGCGGGTGTCCGGCGCGGACACCGTCACCGTGACCAAGAACGAGATTCTTTACAGCTTCAACAAGCCCGACGACTTCATCCTCGCCCTCGTCGAGTTCCTGGATGGCGATACGCACCGGGTTCACTATCTGCGCCGCCCCTTCCATCGCGAGCCTGATTTCGGCGTGACGAGCGTGAACTACGACTTCGCGGAGCTGCTGGCCCGAGCCGGGGCGCCGTCGTGAACGCTACTTCCCCCTGCCGAGGTTCTGGCGGATGATACGCATCGTGCCCCGCAGCGCGCTTCCCGGCCTGACTCGGCTTCGACCATGACGAACTATCCCGACGAGCAACTGGAGCGCATGCTGACGGATCTGGAGTCAGATCTCGTGGAACGCAAGGAGTCATTCCAGGGGACGGCGCCCACCACGGTGCGCGAGGCCGTCTGCGCCTTTGCCAATGACCTTCCCGCCCATGGGCGTGCCGGGGTTGTCTTTGTCGGCGCCAGGGACGACGGCGCGCCGGCCGGCCTCACCGTCACCGATGAGATGCTGCGGAACCTCGCCGACGTCAAGACCGACGGCAATACCGTGCCGCCTCCGTCCCTGACCGTAGGCAAGCGTGTTCTGCGCGGCGCGGAGATGGCCGTGCTCATCGTCGAGCCTTCCGACTCGCCGCCCGTGCGTTACCGGGGGCGTGTCCACATCCGGATCGGGCCGCGGCGAGGGATCGCCACTGCCCAGGACGAGCGGATCCTCAACGAGAAGCGACGCCATCGCGACCGGCCGTTCGACGTGCAGCCGGTGGCCTCGGCCGCGCTCGGCGACCTCAATCGCCGCTTCTTTGAGAGCGAGTACCTGCCCGCGGCCGTCGCACCGGACATCCTGGGGCAGAATGACCGCACCTACGAGCAGCGCCTGGCCGTGACCAAGATGATCGTCACCGCCGAGGAGCCCATCCCGACGGCCCTGGGCATCCTGGTGCTCGGCATCAGCCCGCGTGACTTCGTTCCTGGCGCCTACATCCAGTTCCTGCGGATCGCCGGCAGGGAGCTGGCCGAGCCGGTCACGGACGAGCAAGTGATCGATGGGCTCGTGAGCGACGTCCTCCGTCGCATTGACGAGAAGGTGGTGGCCCACAACCGCACGGCCGTGGAGTTCACGAGTGGGTCGGTCGAGAGCCGCCGTCAACCGTACCCACTGGCCGCGCTCCAGCAGCTCGTGCGGAATGCCGTGATGCACCGGAGCTACGAGGTGACGAACGCCCCGGTGCGGGTGTCTTGGTTCGACGACCGGATCGAGATTCTCAGCCCCGGAGGGCCTTACGGGGCGGTGACGCCGGAGAACTTCGGCCAGCCCGGGCTGGCGGACTACCGCAACCCGAATCTGGCGGAAGCCCTCCGCGTGCTTGGCTTCGTGCAGCGGTATGGGGTCGGCATTCCGACGGCGCGGCGCGAACTCGAGAGGAATGGCAACCCTGCGCCGGAGTTCACGATCGAGCCGACCTATGTCAACGTTATCGTGAGAAGTGCCGCATGAAGACCATCGCGCTCTTCAACAACAAGGGCGGCGTGGGCAAGACGTCGCTCGTCTACCACCTGGCCTGGATGTACGCGGATCTCGGTCTTTCCGTCATCGCCGCCGACCTCGACCCCCAGGCGAATCTGAGCAGCATGTTCCTCGACGAGGAGCGCCTCGAGGCGCTCTGGCCTGACGGCAAGCACACCCAGACGATCTACGGCGCGGTCCAGCCGCTGCTGGAGGGCACCGGAGATGTCGCCGCTCCCCACGTCGAGGGCATCGCGGAGAACCTCGGGCTCCTGGTGGGTGACCTGACGCTGTCGGCATCGGAGGACGAGCTGAGCAGCCAGTGGCCCGGCTGCCTGGACCGCCAGCCGCGCGCCTTCCGCGTGCTCTCCGCTTTCTGGCGGGTTCTCGAGGAAGCGGCGCGCGAGCGAGAGGCAGCGGTTGTCCTGATCGACGTAGGGCCGAACCTTGGCGCGATCAACCGCGGAGTGATGATCGCGGCCGAGCACGTCGTGATCCCGCTTGCTCCGGACCTCTATTCCCTGCAGGGATTGAAGAACCTCGGCCCGACCCTGCGTCGATGGCGCGCGGAATGGAGGGAGCGGCGAGACCGCAACCCGGTGCGGGAGCTCTCCGTCCCGACGGGCACCATGTCGCCCACCGGCTACGTCGTCATGCAGCATGCGGTACGGCTTGACCGGCCGGTCAAGGCCTACGCCAAGTGGATGGGCCGAATCCCCGGCGTCTACCGCGAAGCCGTGCTTGACGAGGACGCCGCTCCCAAGGTCAGCGTGGACAAGGATCCCCAGTGCCTGGCGATGCTGAAGCACTACCGGAGCCTCATGCCCTTGGCCCAGGAAGCGCACAAGCCGATGTTCTTCCTGAAGCCGGCGGACGGCGCCATTGGGGGGCATGCGACGGCGGCGCAGGACTGCTACCGCGACTTCAAGGCCCTGGCGGGCCGCGTTGCCGAGCGCTGTGGCGTCGCGCTGCCCTGACGCACATTGGGACAGCATTCGGGACAGTCCACATTCGCGGCGAAGTGCGTGAGCGAGCAGATGGCGCGCGGACGGCTCGAGCCGCGGAAGAGAAATGCGTAGTGGCCGAAACCTCCAAGACCCGCAAGAAGCTCATCGAGGTCGCGCTGCCGCTGGAGGCCATCAACAAGGCCTGCGCGCGGGAGAAGTCGATCCGCCACGGGCACCCGAGCACGCTGCACTTGTGGTGGGCGCGGCGGCCGCTGGCGGCGGCGCGCGCGGTCATCTTCTCGCAGATGGTGGACGACCCCTCGGCCTACGTGGATGTACTCCGCGCGGACCCGAAGCTGCACCGGAAGGCGGAGACCGCCCTCAAGGCCCGTCTGAAGCTGTGGGACGAGGCCCGCACCCTCGCTGAAAAGGCTAAAGGGTCCGGGCTTCCGGTTCCGGAACCAGGTCCGGCACCGACCCTCGACGTCATGCTGGCCGACCAGGAGCGCCAGCGGCTGTTCCGCATCATCGAAGACCTGGTCCTGTGGGAGAACACCACCAACGAGACGGTGCTGCAGGCCGCGCGCGACGAGATCTGGAGCAGTTGGCGCCGGACCTGTCTCGACAACGTCGACCATCCGCGGGCCAGGGAGCTATTCGACCGGAAGAAGCTCCCCGCCTTCCACGACCCCTTCGCGGGCGGCGGGGCGCTCCCGCTCGAAGCTCAGCGGCTCGGGCTAGAGAGCTACGCCAGCGACCTGAACCCGGTGGCGGTGCTGATCAACAAGGCGATGATCGAGATCCCGCCCAAGTTCGCGGGCAAGCCGCCGGTGAACCCCAAGTTTCGCAAGGAGAAGTCCCTCATCGCCCGGCAGTGGAAAGGCGCACAGGGACTCGCCGAGGATGTGCGCTACTACGGCCAGTGGATGCGTGACGAGGCCGAGAAGCGCATCGGGCATCTGTACCCGAAGGTCGAGGTCACAGCCGAGATGGCCAAGGCGCGACCGGACCTGAAAAAGTACGCCGGCCAGAAGCTCACCGTGATCGCTTGGCTCTGGGCGCGCACGGTGAAAAGCCCGAACCCGGCCTTTGCGCGGGTGGACGTGCCGCTTGCGCCCACCTTTATGCTCTCCACCAAGGCCGGAAAGGAAACCTACGTCGAGCCGATTATCGAGGACGGTGGCTACCGCTTCACAATAAGGGTGGGCACTGGGAAGACCGCCGAGGCGGCGAAGCGCGGTACAAAGTCCGGCAGCAGCTTCCTTTGCCTGATGTCGGGAACACCGATGCCTTACGAGTATCTGCGACAGGAAGCAAAGGCTGGGAGCATGGGCGCACGGCTGATGGCCATCTTCGCCGAAACCGAGCGCGGGCGGATTTACCTGGCGCCGACCGAGGCCATGGAAGCGATCGCGCTTAGTGCGCAGCCGCAGGATGTCCCGGAAACCGATCTCCCCGAGAAGGCGCTCGGCTTTCGTGTACAGGAATATGGGATGACGCGGTGGCGCGACCTCTTCACCACCCGCCAGCTCGTCGCGCTGACAACTTTCTCCGACTTGGTCCAAGAGGCGCGTAAGGAGGTAAAGCGCGTCGCGCTTGCCGCAGGCTTACCCAACGACGGCAAGCCTCTCGCGGTCGTCGGCACCGGCGCAGATGCCTATGCCGATGCTGTGGGGGTGTATCTGGCATTTGCCCTTAGCAAAGCGCTTACCCGCAACTCTACCCAGACAATCTGGTATCGAGACCGCGACTCGACTATGGCTGCCTTCTCTCGGCAAGCGATCCCGATGACATGGGACTTCGCAGAGGTGAACCCACTTCTCGAAGCTACGGGAAGTATCGCTGCAACGGCTTCCTGGGTAGCTGAAGTTCTTGAAGGAGCATTGGCGACTGGGGGCCCAGTTAGCTACGCGACGCAGTCGGATGCTGCGAAAGGGACTCTGAAGTTCTCGCCCATCATCTCTACCGATCCTCCCTACTACGACAACATCGGCTATGCCGACCTGTCGGATTTCTTCTACGTCTGGCTCCGCCGGTCGTTGAAGTCCGTCTTCCCAGACCTCTTCAGCACTCTTGCCGTACCCAAGGCCGAAGAGTTGATAGCCACTCCGTTTCGCCACGGCAGCAAGGAAGAAGCGGAGGCGTTCTTTCTCGACGGGATGACACAGGCGATGCACCGCCTCGCCGACCAGACGCACCCCGCCTTCCCGATCACGATCTATTACGCATTTAAGCAGTCCGAGACAGAGAGCGATGCAGGCACGGCCAGCACCGGATGGGAGACCTTCCTCGACGCGGTAGTCCACGCCGGCCTTTCCATCAGCGGTACATGGCCAGCGCGCACCGAACAGCCACACGGGCTCCGCGTGATTAACACGAATTCCCTCGCCTCCAGCATCGTCCTCGTCTGCCGACCACGCGCAGCCGATGCGCCCACGGCCACGCGCCGCGAGCTCGTCACCGCGCTCAAGGCCGAGCTGCCCGTGGCGCTCGCCCACCTGCAGCCTACTTGAGCGGCTACGTCGTGGAGTGCGCGCTGAAGAGCTTGCACGTCCTGGAGACGGGCCAAGCACTGTGGGGACACGAATTTGGATCTCTCGTGCAGCAAGTTAGCGCGGTCGCCACGGTCGCGGGAGCCAAGACCGCGAAGTACTTGGGGCGAGCCACGAGCGGCGTGCTCACGTCCGCGATCGGAGGCTGGACGCCGAAGATGCGCTATCACGCGCCGTCCATGGCGCTCGGCGATGCGCAAAGCTGGCATGCTTGCGCACGGGACGTGTTCCAGGAGACGGTTCACCAGATGAGACTGGATGGGGTGCTTTGACGACCTTCTTGCACTTCGACGAAGCGAAGCCCGCCGCCGAGACGGCCCTCAAGGAGTGGCTCGGCAGGATGTCCGCGGTCACGAAGGCGCTGCTCGTCGGCGACCTCTTCGGCAAGCTCAGGCTGGCCATCTGGTCCCCTACCCCACCAGACACCGGTAATCTCGAGGAAGAACTTCGAGACAAGTGCGGCGCGTGGTGGAGCGGCGAGGTGCTGCACGTCGAGCAGACAGACGCGGTTACGCGCGACCTCTACACAGGGACATGGAGCCAGGGGCGACCCGATCCCGGCGAACCACGCTTGGTCGTGCTCGACCGCCACCGCAGCCGCACGGCGTGGTTTGTGGACGAGGCGGGGCCTCTCTGGTCTGCCCCCGATCCGCACCCGCCCATCGTGGTGTTCTACTCCTTCAAGGGCGGCCTCGGCCGCAGCACGATCCTCGCCTCGTTCGCGATCCAAAGGGCCCGGGCGGGCGAGCGGGTGTGCGTGCTCGATCTCGACCTTGATTCTCCGGGCGCGGGTCGGCTGCTGGCGGCCGATGCGGAAGGGCTTACGGCCCAGTGGGGCGTGGTGGACTTCCTCATGGAGCAATCGGCTGGCAAGCCGCCCCTTTCCGACTATTACCATCGCTGCGATCGCGTAGCAGGCGCCGGAGAGATCGTCGTGTTCCCTGCAGGACGCATGAGCGAGGCCTACCCCGACAAGCTGGCGCGGGTGGATATGGAAGAAGCGCCTCCGGCCGGTGAGAGCGGCCTGGCGAGGCTCCTCCAACGTGTCCGCGACGAGTTGAAGCCCCATTGGATCCTGCTCGATGCGCGCACGGGCATCTCGGAGTCGGCCGGGCGGTTGCTCTCCGGCATCGCTCATCTTCATGTGTTGCTGGGAACGACCCAGGATCAGAGTTGGCAGGGTTTGAACATCGTGCTGGATCGTCTGGGCAAGGAGCGCGTTCTGGCCGGTCGTGCTCAGGCCGAAGCGATTCTCGTTCAGGCGATGGTGCCCCCCGGAGATGCGGGCAAGGTGGCGAGGGAGGTCTTCCTGGCCCGCGCCGAACAGGAGTTCACTGACCGCTATTACGCGGAAGCCGGTGCTGGCGATGAGGACACGGCTCTGTTCTGGAACACGCGCGACATGGACAGCTTGGACGCTCCGCACGTCGCCGTGCCCGTGGACTACGACGCGAAGCTCGCGAGCTTCGGCGACATCGCCGAGGTGGCCGAGCCCCTTTGCGCCGGTCCGTACGCCATGGTTGCCGAGCGCATCACGGGGCGCTTCGCCCGGGAGGCCGACGCATGAGCCAGTGGAACGACCAGCGGCGAGGTCTGCTCCAGACCCTGCAGAACGTCGGCGGCGCGGGTCGGGCCGAAGGTGAGAGGCAGGAACGAATCGCGCCTGGGTTCTATCCAGTGACTGAGCACCTGCGTCTCTTGGACCCAGAAGTCGTGCTTGTCGTGGGCCCCCGTGGCTCCGGCAAGACGGAGATCGCGCGAGTATTGGCCGATGCCGATCTCTACAAGGCCGTGTCCCGTCACGCCCCGGTGGTCCGGCTGCCGTCAGGCGCCTCGAAGTGGACCGCAGCGCACCCTTCCGGCGCGGAAGGGTTCGAAGTCGTGGGACTACGTTCCTTCATGCAGTCCCGGGGGACCGCCACCGAGACCCTCAGGGATCTGTGGTTCGCGTACCTCGTCCGAACGCTCGGAAACGAACTGAACGAAGAAGAGAAAGCCGGTCTCGACACCTTGATCAAGCCCCAGGGCGCCGAGATCGAAGCCATCGCGACGGCCTTTGCGGGGTTGGCCACGCGACCCGTCGTCGCCTTGGACCGCCTCGACGCAAGGCTGAACAGTGAGGATCGCTACGTGTTCGTCACGTACGACGAACTCGACACACTCGGAGCGGGTGACTGGGCGCTGATCGAAGCAGGCGTTCGAGGCCTCGTGGCATTCTGGGCCGCCTACGCGCGGCGCTGGAAGCGCATCCGCGCGAAGCTCTTCCTGCGCACCGACCTCTATGAACGTCACGCCCGGGCTGGAGGCGCCGATCTTGCCAAGCTCGCTGCCGGGCGCGTGGATCTCGTGTGGAACGACCGTGACCTGTACGGGCTCCTGCTCAAGCGCTTGGCCAACCTCGATGACGAACTTGCCCGCTATGTGCAGTCTGTGAAGGGGATCGAGTGGGTCGAAGACCCCGAGCTTGGAAAGATCCCGCAGCTGCGCAAGTGGCAGGATGCTCGACCGGTCGTGGAGCGTATGGTCGGTGCGTACATGGGGGCCAACCAGAAGAAGGGGCTCGTGTACCGCTGGCTGATCGATCACGTTCGCGATGGCCTGGGCCGCGCTCTTCCAAGACCCTTTGTGCGTCTGATCGAGGAAGCCGCTCGACAGGAGCTCGCGCACTTTGGAAGCCTCAGGGAGCAGCGGCTGCTCGAACCGGCATCTCTACGCCGCGCGCTCGATCGCGTATCCAATGACCACGTCGCTCAATCGCGCGACGAATGGCCGTGGCTGGATGCGGTGAAGACCAAGCTCGCTGAGAGCGCCTTGGTGCCGTGGGATCGGGAGCGCGATGTCATCAAGTTGCTCGAAGAATTCACGGGTGCGGCTGGTTCCAATGCACCGCCCTACGAAGGTCGTGAACTACTCGAGTACCTGATCGAGATCGGGATCCTGCGTCGCCGTCCAGACGGCCGGGTTGATGCACCGGACCTGTTCCTGTCCGGGCTAGGGCTCAGACGCAAGGGCGGCGTCAGGAAACGCGGCTAGAAAGACAGGGAGCCCGAGCCATGGCCATCACCAACCAGGAACGTGTCGGCAAGGCGATGGAGCTGCTCCGCGCGGGGCTCGCGCCCTTCGTCGAGCGAGAGTTCAACAACCTCCACCAGGCGCAGGCCGCCGATGCGGCGCGCCGCTATCTGGGCGATGACCGGACCGTCGGTAAGAAGCCGCTCGCCGACTGGGACGTGGCGGCACTCCTCAAGCTCATGTGGGAGGCGTGGAACGACGTCTTCGGCCGGACGCTCGGCCGCGCCGAGCGCTCGCTGGTCCAAGAGCTGCGCGACTGTCGCAACAAGTGGGCGCACCAGGAGCCGTTCTCGAGCGACGACGCCGACCGCGCGCTCGACTCGATGGCGCGGCTGCTCACCGCCGTCTCGGCGCCACAGGCCGATGAGGTCGGCAAGATGAAGCTGGAGCTGCGCCGGCTCACCTACGACGAGCAGGTGCGCGGCGAGAAGCGCAAGGCTGGCGGCTCGCTGATCGAGGCGGCGGCGACCGGCACGCTCAAGCCCTGGCGCGAGGTGGTCACGCCGCACGCCGATGTGGCGAGCGGCCGCTACCAGCAGGCGGAGTTTGCAGCCGACCTCTGGCAGGTGCACCTGGGCGAAGGCTCGGATGAGTACAAGAAGCCCCAGGAGTTCTTCCGCCGCACCTTCCTCACTGAGAGTCTCAAGCGCCTGCTCGTGGGCGGCGTGCAGCGCATCTCGGGCAAGGGCGGCGACCCGGTCGTCCAGCTCCAGACCAACTTCGGCGGCGGCAAGACCCACTCCATGCTGGCGCTCTACCACCTGTTCTCCGGGGCGAGCGGGAGCGAACTGGCGGGCGTGGACGCGGTGCTCGCGGAGGCGGGCGTGAAGAGCCTGCCCACGGCGCGCCGCGTGGTGCTGGTGGGGAACAAGATTTCACCAGGGAATCCCGTCACCAAGCCGGACGGCACGGTGGTGCGCACGCTGTGGGGCGAGCTGGCATACCAGCTCGGCGGCAAGAAGGCCTTCGCGCGCGTCAAGGCCGACGACGAGAAGGCCACGAACCCGGGCGACGTGCTGCGCGAGCTGTTCAAGGAATACGGGCCGTGCCTGATCCTGATCGACGAGTGGGTCGCGTACGCGCGCCAGCTCCACGATCAAAGCGACCTGCCGGCCGGCGGCTTCGAGACCCAGTTCACCTTCGCCCAGGCGCTCACCGAGTCGGCCAAGCTCGCGGGCAACTGCATGCTGGTGATCTCGCTGCCCGCCTCGGACACATCGGGCTCGCCGCACACGCAGGCCGACGATGTCGAAGTGGGCGGCATCCGCGGGCGCGAGGCGCTCGATCGCCTACGCAACGTGGTTGGGCGGGTGGAATCGTCGTGGCGGCCGGCGACCGCCGAGGAGGGCTTCGAGATCGTGCGGCGGCGTCTGTTCGAGCCGCTCGACGGTGAGCAATTCAAGAACCGCGACGTGACCGCGCGCGCCTTCGCTGACCTCTATCGCGCCCAGAGCGCCGAGTTCCCGCCCGAGTGCCGCGGCGGCGACTACGAGAAGCGCATCCAGGCGGCCTATCCGATTCACCCGGAGATCTTCGACCGGCTCTACACCGACTGGTCCACGCTGGTGAAGTTCCAGCGCACGCGCGGCGTGCTGCGCCTGATGGCCGCGGTGATCCACAGCCTGTGGGAGAAGGGTGACCGCAATCCCCTGATCCTGCCGTCCACAGTGCCGATCGACGATGCCCGCGTGCAGTCCGAGCTGACGCGCTATCTCTCAGACAACTGGGCTCCCATCATCGAGAAGGACGTGGACGGGCCAAACTCGCTGCCCCTCAAGATCGACGCCGAGCAGCCCAACCTGGGCAAGCTACACGCGACCCGGCGCGTGGCGCGCACCATCTACCTCGGTTCGGCGCCCACGGCGACGGCGGCGCACCGCGGGCTCGAGGATCGCCGGGTGAAGCTCGGTTGCGTGATGCCGGGCGAGTCGCCGGCCGTATTCGGCGATGCGTTGCGGCGGCTGGCGGCGGCGGCAACCTACCTCTATCAAGATGGCCCGCGCTTCTGGTACGCGACGCAGCCGACGGTCACGAAGCTCGCGGAGGATCGCGCCGAACAGCTCAAGCGCGATCCCGACAAGGCGGCGCAGGAGCTGGATGAGCGGCTGCGCGCCGACCTGCGAAAGAGGGGCGACTTCTCCCGCATCCACCCGCTGCCGCGCTCGGGCGCCGACGTGCCCGGGATTTCGACGCGCGGCTGGTCGTGCTGCCCGCGGAGCATTCCTACAGCAAGGAGCCCGGCAGCGCGGCCGAGACGGCGGCGCGGACCATTCTCGAGTCACGCGGCAATACCCCGCGCCTCTACCGCAACACGCTGGTCTTCCTCGCGGCCGACAAGGTGCGCCTGCAAGACCTGGACGAGGCGGTGCGCAGGTTCCTGGCGTGGAAATCGATCCTGGCCGAGAAGGAAGCGCTCAACCTCGACCCGCACCAGGTTCGACAGGCCGAGACGCAGAGGCAGGCCGCGGATGGCGCGGTGACGGCGCGACTGCCCGAGACATTCCAGTGGCTCTTGGTGCCGGAACAGGCAAACCCGCAGGCGCCGATCACGTGGCAGGCGATCCGGCTTTCGGGCGGCGACGCGCTTGCGGTGCGGGCGAGCAAGAAGCTCCGGAGCGACGAGTCGCTGGTGACCTCGCTCGGCTCAACGATCCTGCGCAAGCACCTGGATGACGTGCCGCTATGGCGAGGCGATCACGTGGCGGTCAAGCAGCTCGTCGAGGACTTCGCGCGCTACCTCTACCTGCCGCGCCTCGCCGGGCCCGAGGTGCTGGTGCAGGCGATCCGCGACGGCGTCGCACTCCTGACCTGGCAATCCGACACGTTCGCGTACGCTGAAAGTCACGACGAGGGCGCTGCGCGTTACCGGGGACTGCGCGGTGGACAGGTGGTGTCGCTTTCCGCCGAGAGCGCCGGGTTGCTGGTGAAGCCGGACCTCGCGCGGCGGCAGATGGGTGCCGAGACACCCGCTGCGGCTCCGGGTGGCGAGACCGGTGCTGGCGCGCCCGCGGGCGTCTCCGGCCCGACGCAGCCGGGAGCCACCGACGCGACGCCCGGTGCGCCCGCGCTCCTGCGGCCCCGCCGGTTCCACGGCACCGTGCGGCTCGATCCCGCGCGCGTCGGCCGCGACGCGAGCCGCATCGCCGACGAGGTGATCGCGCACCTTGCGGGGCAGGTGGGAGCGGAGGTCACGGTCACCCTCGAGATCGAAGCGTCGCTTCCGGATGGCGCCTCGGATCAGATCGTCCGCACGGTGACCGAGAACAGCCGGACGTTGAAGTTCACGAGCCACGGATTCGAGAGCGAGTAACGGACGGATGCAAGGGCCGGTCTGCCGCGGCCCGAACGATTGATCGCAGCACGGAAAGCCGCGGTGTTGCATGTCAAACACGCTTGCCGACATTCCGGGCGACGAGGTGTTTCAGCGGCTGCGCCGCCGACTGGGGTGATTCCCTATTCGTTCCTAGATCACCCCACCCCGGCTCGCTGCGCTCGCCGACCCTCCCCGTTCAGGGGAGTTCAGGGGAGGGTGTTAGACTCCTCGTCGATTCGCTTCGCTCGGGGAGTGTCCAACGTCAACCGTATCGCGACAGAGCACGGCCGGGCTCAGCGTCGGCGTCGACGTCGGCGGGACCTTCACGGACCTGGTGGGCCGGGACGCGACGGGCGCGCTCGTGGCGTGCAAGGTGCCGACGTCCACGCCGCGGCCCGCCGACGGTGTTCTCCGCGGTCTCGCCCGCCTGACCGGCGGCGGCCGGGTCGCCACCTCGCTCGCCCACGGGACGACGATCGTGACCAACGCGATCGTCGAGCGCCGGATCGCTTCCGTCGGCCTCGTGACGACGCGCGGATTCCGGGACGTGCTGGAGATCGCGCGCCAGAGCCGCACGCACCTGTACCGCCTCGACCTTCCCGCCCGGCCGGAGCCGCTCGTCCCCCGCCGGTGGCGGGCGGAGATCACCGAGCGGGTGGCGGCCGATGGGGCGATCTTGACGCCGCTCGCGCTCGAGGAGCTGGCGCCGATTGTCGAACGCTTCCGTGCCGACGGCATCGAGAGCCTCGCCGTCTGCCTGCTGCACAGCTACGCGAACCCCGCCCACGAGCGCGCGCTCCGGCAGGCCCTCGAGCCGCACTTCCGCCACGTCACGATCTCGAGCGAGATCAACGCCGAGTTCCGCGAGTACGAGCGCGCCTCCACCACCGTCCTCAACGCGGCGGTGATGCCGCTGGCCACGCGCTACCTGGACGAGCTGCTGGCGTCCTTGCGCGAGCTGAACGCGGGGATGCCCGTGCACCTGCTCCACTCGGCGGGCGGCATGATGTCCGTCCCCGTCGCCCGGGCCCGCCCGCTCGCGATGGCGATGTCGGGGCCGGCCGCCGGCGTCGCCGCCGCCGCCCACGTCGCGCGCACGCTGGGCCTCGCGCGCGCGCTGGCCTTCGACATGGGAGGGACGACGACGGACGTCTGCCTGATCGCTGATGGATCGCCCGAGACGGCCTCCCAGCGGCGGCTCGGCGACTATCCCGTGCGCCTGCCCATGGTGGCCGTCGAGTCGATCGGCGCTGGCGGGGGCTCGATCGCGCGCGCCGACGCGGCGGGCGCGCTGAAGGTCGGCCCGCAGAGCGCGGGCGCCATGCCCGGGCCCGCCTGCTACGGGATGGGCGGCGAAGCCCCGACCGTCACCGACGCGAACCTCCTCCTCGGCTACCTGAATCCCGACCGCACGTACGGCGACGCGATCCGTCTCGATCCTGAGCGCGCGCGCGCCGCCGTCGGCGACCTCGCGCGACGATTCTCGCTCGGCCTCTTCGAGGCCGCCGACGGCGTGATGGAGGTCGCCAACGCCAACATGCTCCGCGCACTACGTCTGGTGTCGGTCCAGCGCGGTCACGACCTGCGCGACTTCACGCTGATCGCCTACGGCGGGGCGGGGCCGATCCACGCCGGCGCGCTGGCGCGGATGGCGGGGATCGCGCGCGTGGTCGTGCCGGCGCACTCCGGCGCCTTCTCCGCGCTCGGCTGCCTCGTCTCGCCGCTGCGCTACGACGCCGTCGTGACTCACCGGACCCGCCTGACTGCCTGGGACGCCAAGCGCGTCGAGGACGCGTTCCGCGACCTCGAGGCGCAGTGTGTGACGCCGCTGCTCGCCGAGGGCATCGCCGCCGAAAGCATCACCGTCTCGCGCAGCGTAGACCTCCGCTACTCCGGGCAGAACTACGAGATCGAGGTCGGCTGGGGCGCCGATCTCGGCGCGATACGCGCCGCGTTCGAGGTCCATCATCGCCGGCTCTACGGCTACGCCACCGGCGAGAGCGTGGAGTGCGTGAATCTGCGTCTCACCGCGCGCGTCGTCGAGGCCCACGCCGACCTGCCGCTCATCGATCCAGTGGGCACGCTTGCCCCGGTGGGGGAGCCGCGCGCGTACTTCAAGGAGACGGGCGAGACGACAATGCCACGCTATCTGCGCGCGGCGTTCGGCGAGGGCCGGAGCGTCGACGGCCCGGCGCTGATCGAAGACGACTGGTCGACGACGGTCGTCAACCCCGGTCAACGCTGCCGCGGCGACCGCTTCGGCAACCTCACGCTTGAAGTCGCGTCGTGACCGCCGTCCATCCCGTCACCCTTGATACAGCCGGAGGACCTAGAAACCGCCGTCCGCACGCATGCGCCGGGCCTATACAAGCTCGGGATGGTGCTCCGGAAGCCACGCCACCAGGAAGTCGAACCCCCGTTTGCGGCTCTCGGAGCGAATGTGCCCGCGCCACTCTGGCCACCCCCTCACGAGATCGCGGAAACCCATGAGCCGCACGATCTCCCGGTACGGCGCGTGCTCGAGCAGGCGAACGGCCGCCCACGTCCGATCCAAACGCCCCAGCGTGAGGCTCCCGGCCAAGAGCCGCCGGAATTGATCTTCGTCGAGATCGTAGTCCCAGACGAACGGGAGTCGCGCCGACGCCATCCCCGAAGGCATGATTCTGAGAATACACTCCCAGGAGGCCGATATGGAGCTTGACGGACAGGCCGCGGTCGTTACCGGCGCCGGGCGGGGAATCGGGCGCGCCACCGCGCTCGCGCTGGCGCGGATGGGCGCCGACGTCGTCGTTGCCGAGCTGGACCGCGCGGGGGCGGAGCAGACCGCCGTCGCGGTGCGCGCGCTCGGCCGACGCGCGCTCGTCGTCCCCACCGACGTGACCAAGCGCGCCGACTTGACCGCGATGGCCGAGCAGACGCGCGCCGAATTCGGGCGCATCGATGTCCTCGTGAACAACGCGGGCATCTACCGCGCGGCGGCGACGCTCGACGTCACCGAGGAGCACTGGGACGCCGTGCTGACCATCAACGCCAAGGCGGTGTTCTTCGCGAGCCAGGCGGTGCTGCCCGCGATGATCGCGCAGAAGCGCGGCTGCATCATCAGCCTCTCGTCGATGGCGGGCAAGATCGGCAGCCGGAGCAACCTGCCCTACAACGCGAGCAAGGCCGCCGTGATCAGCATCACCCGGAGCCTCGCCCTCGCTCACGCCGCCGACGGGATCCGCGTGAATTGCGTCTGTCCCGGCTTCGTCGAGACCGACATGTGGACAAAAGTCTCGAGCGAGCTGGGGGCGATGCTCGGCCTCTCCCCCGAGGAGTTCACCCGTCGGCGCGCGGCGTCGGTGCCGCTCGGGCGGATGGAGCGTCCCGAGGACGTCGCCGACGTGATCGCTTTCCTCGCCTCGCCCCGCGCGGCCTACATGACCGGCCAGGCGCTCAGCGTGGACGGCGGCCTCGTGATGCAGTGAATCACCTCGTGATGCTGGGGATCGCGTCGTGACTCAGATCCATCCCGTCACCCTCGAAGTGGTGCGCAACGCGCTCTATGCGATCGCGGAGGAGATGAGCGTGATCGTCATGCGCTCGGCGCGGTCGCCGCTGCTCAAGGAGGCGGGCGACCTCTCCTCCGCGCTCACGGACGCCGAGGGACGGCTCATCGCGCAGGGTCGCGACATCCCCATCCACATGGGCGTCATGGGCTTCACCGTCAAGGAACTGCTCCGGCGCGTCCCGCCCGAACGCTTCCAGGACGGCGACGTGTGGTTCCTGAATCTTCCGGAGGTCGGTGGCAACCACCTCCCCGACGTCAAGGCGGTTCGGCCCGTGTTCGCCGAGGGACGCCTCGTCGCGTTCGCCATCAACCTCGCGCACTGGGCCGACGTCGGCGGCGCCGTGCCGGGAAGCTACGTGCCCTGGGCCACCGAGGCCTACCAGGAAGGGTTGCGGATCGCGCCCCTGCGGCTCTTCTCGGCGGCGGGGCCCGACCGCGAGAAGATCGACTTCGTCCTCGCCAACGTCCGCGGCCGCGCCGAGCGCGAGGGCGATCTCTTCGCTCAGTTCGCGGCCGACGACGTCGCGGCGCGCCGGCTCGGCGAGCTGTTCGCGCGCTACGGTGCCGACACCATGCGGGCGTGCTTCGATCGCCTGCAGACCGAGTCGGAGCAGCAGATGCGCGAGGCGATCCGCGCGCTGCCGGACGGGAGCTGGGAGGGTGAGGACTGGCTCGACGACGACGGCGTCGACGCGCGCCCCATCCGCATCAAGGTGCGGGTCACCATCGAGGGTGACGAGGCGACGTTCGACTTCACGGGGACGGATCCCCAGACGCGGGGGCCGGTGAACACGACGCGCTTCATCGCGTGCTCGTCGGTCTACTACGCGATGAAGGCGCTGGTCGCGCCCGAGGTACCGCCCAACGACGGTTGCTACCGTCCGCTCCGTGTCGTGGTCCCGCCGCGCTCGGTCCTCGACCCGGATCCCGACCGGCCCGTCGTCGGCGGCAATCACGAGACGTCGCAGCGGATCGTCGACGCGATCTTCAAGGCGCTGGCGCCGCTCCTGCCCGACCGCGTGGCGGCCGGCGGGCCCACGACCTCGGGGCTGCTCCTCTTCGGCGCGCGCATGCCAGACGGGCGCTGGGCGATCTTCTACGAGGTCCACGGCGGCGGCGAGGGCGCCACCGCGTCGAAGGACGGCGCTTCCGCCGTGCGCGTGCACATGTCGAACGTGATGAACACGCCGACGGAGGTCGTCGAGGGAGAGTACCCGTTCCTCATCGAGGAGCACGGGCTGCGTCCAGGTTCGGCGGGCGACGGCCGTCAGCGCGGCGGCCTCGGCGTCACCCGCGCCTACCGCGTCCTCGCCGACGACGTGACCCTCACCACCATGTTCGAGCGGCGGGTCATCCCGCCGTGGGGGCTCGCGGGCGGCGCCGACGCCTGGCCGTTCCGCGTCACCCTGCGCTCGGAGTCCGGCGAGCGCGTCGTCTCGGGGAAGGAAACGTTCACGCTGCGGCGGGGCGATCTCGTGCTCGTCGAGACGTGCGGCGGCGGCGGCTACGGCCCGCCCGCCGAGCGCCCGGCGGACGCGCGTGAGGCCGACCGGCGGGAAGGATACGCGGGATGAATCGGCTCGAGGGGCGCATCGCGATCGTCACCGGCGCGGCGAAGGGGATGGGGCGCGAGATCTGCCTGACGCTCGCCCGCGAAGGCGCGGACCTCGTGCTCGCGGCGCGGGACGTGCCCCCGCTCGAGGCGCTCGCGCGGGAGATCGAGGCGCTCGGCCGCCGCGCGCTCGTCCAGCCGACCGACATGTCACAGGAGGCCGCGGTCAAGGCACTGGTCGACGCGACGCGGGCGGCATTCGGCGGGAGGATCGACGTCCTCGTCAACGGCGCGGGGATCACCGGGCCCGTGGAGACGCCCGTGTGGGAGATCGCCGTGGAGGACTTCGATCGCGTGCTGGCCGTCAACGTCCGCGGGACGTTCCTGCCCATCAAGCACGTGCTCCCGACGATGATCGCCCAGCGCTACGGCAAGATCGTGAACATCAGCGGCACCTCCGGGCTCCGCGGTTACAAGTACCGCGCCGCCTACTCGTCCTCCAAGTGGGCGCTGCGCGGGTTGACGCGGACGGTCGCCCTCGAGGTCGGCCCCCACAACATCA
>JBGPYK010000028.1:0-13042 GCA_041493245.1 Methylomirabilia bacterium
CGATCAAAGGTGCAGGCGACCGCCGGGATGCCCCAGGACTTGCCGTGGTCGACCGCCGTACCGAGGATCGCCCGGTGGCCGAGGTGGATACCGTCGAACGCGCCGAGCGCGACGACCGCCGGATCGGCGTCAGGCGGGTAGAACTCGAGTCCCTGGACGATCCGCATGCAGGATCCGCGAGGGCTTGACCATCCGGCCGCCCGCGAGCAGCTCCCCGACACCGAGCATGGTCCCCGATTCGTCATGGACTCTGACGAGCATCGTGGCGACCTCAGAGAACGCCGCCACCTCGACCGACTGGCCGTGGCGGAACGCCACCGCCGCCCGGGTTCCAACGCGGACGGCGCTCCACCGGCTCAGTGCGGCCTCAGGAGGGAGCAGCCGGGACCACATCACTTCGGGCGGGGCCGATCGGATTTCCGCCGAGCTCACGGCCTGAGCCCGCTCGAACGGGCCGACCCGCGTGCGGACGAGGGATTCCACGGCGCCACCGCAGCCGAGCGCCGCGCCGAGATCAGCAGCGAGCGTCCGGACATACGTGCCGCGACCGCACACGATCCTCAACGTCGCCGTAACGTCGGCAACGTCTTCGACGACGATCTGGTGAATGACGATCTCGCGCGCCTCCCGTGGCACCTCGACCCCCTCACGGGCCAGCTCGTACAGGCGGCGGCCCTCGTGATGGAGGGCTGAGAACATTGGCGGCACCTGGCGGATCCGCCCGAGGAAGGGCCGCGTGGCCGCGACGAGGTACTCGCGGGTGAGCAGGGGAACAGGTGCCGTCGACCGGACCCGACCGCTGAGATCCTGAGTGTCCGTGGTCACGCCGAAGCGGATCGTCGCCAGGTACTCCTTGTCCTCGTCGAGCAGGTAGGGCACGAGCTTCGTCGCCTCGCCGATCAGGAGTGGCAGAACGCCGACGGCACCGGGATCGAGGGTCCCCGCGTGACCGATGCGGCGGACGCCGAGCCGGCGGCGAAGCAGCGTGACCACGTCGAACGATGTGGCGCCGGCCGGCTTGTCGACGACGAGGACTCCCGGGCGGGCCGCGTGATTCATGCGGCTCTGCCGCTGTCCCCCGTCGTGTCGAGCGCCAGCCGCACCGCGGCCAGCACGTCGCGGGCCACCGCCTCGAGCGCCCCCGGGATCGTGCAGCCGGCGGCGTTGGGATGGCCACCGCCGCCGAACTGCGCGGCGATCCGGCTCACGTCCACGTCCCCCTTGCCGCGCAGGCTCACTTTGACTTGCTCGCCGAGCTGCCGGAGGAAGCAGGCCACGCGCACGGAACCGATCGAGCGGGGGTAGTTCACCAGCTCCTCCGCCTCGATGAAGCTCTCCGGCACGATTCCGTGGGCCAGGGCCAGCCACGCGAGCTTGCCGTCGGGGCTCACCTCGATCCGCCGCAGTGACTCCCCGAGCCACCGGAGCGAGTCCGCGTGCCGCCGCTCGTAGAGACAGCTCGAGACGAAGCCGGGATCGGCGCCGGCACCGACGAGCGCCGCCGCGATCCCGAAGGTCGCGTCCGTCGTGTTCGAGTAACGGAAGGAGCCGGTGTCCGTGTGGATCGCCGTGAAGAGATTCGTGGCCATGGCCGGCGTCACCGGGACGCTCAGCACCGTCAGGAGTCGGTAGACCATCTCCCCCGTTGCTGCCGCCCCCGGGTCGATCCAGTTGACGTCGCCATAGCGCCGGTTGTCGTGATGGTGGTCGATGTTGAGGATCGTGGCGCCCGTCGCGCGCGCCTGCTCAATGAGGCCCTGGGTGCGGGTAGGATTCGGGCAGTCGGTGAGGACGACGACATCGAACGCGCCCTCGACACTCGCCAGCGTGCGATACCGCTCGACACCGGGGAGGAACGACAGCAGGGCGGGCGCAGGATGTGGCCCCCCCTCGACCACTCTCCAGCCGCGGGCGGCCAGCGCCTCGCCGAGGGCGAGGAGGGTGCCGAGGACGTCGGCATCGGGGTGGATGTGGCCGAGCATGAGCGCCCGCCCGGCGGGCTTGGACAGCGGAACCAGCACGGCAGAGGGCACGGGAGCCGTCACTGGGCTACCGGTCGTTGAGCTGCTTGAGGAGTTCCTGGATGCGGGCGGCATGGGCCATCGACCGGTCGGGACGGAAGTCCAGCTCTGGCGTGACGCGCAAGTCCAGGTGGCCGCGGAGCCAGTGCCGGATGAATCCGCGCGCGCTCTTGAGCGCGGCGAGCGACGACGCCCACTTGGCCTCGTCCCCCAGCACGGAGACGAAGACCTTCGCCAACCTCAGGTCGTTGGCGGTCTCGACCTCGGTGACGGTGATGAAGCCCAGGCGTGGATCCTTCAGCTCACGCTGGAGGACCATCGAGATCTCCTCCTTGATGAGCTGGTTCACCCGGTCGAGCCGCTTGCCTTGCATCAGAGGATCTCCACCGACTCCTGAATGACCATGCCTTCCACGTTCGCCTCGATGAAGTCCAAGGCTTTCGCGACCACCTCGTTGGCGTGCCGGGCATCGCCCGAGACGTAGGCCACGGCAAGCGTGGCGCGCTGCCACATGTCCTGATGGTCGACCTCGGCCACCGCCACCTCGAAGCGGGCGCGGACCTTCTGCTTGAGACCCTTGAGCACGTGGCGCTTGCCCTTGAGGGACTCGACGTCCGGCAGGTGCAACTCGACGGTGCCGAGGGCTACGCGCGCGACGGACATCCTGCTCCTGCCGGCGCGCCGGCTACAGCGTGCGCGCGACTTCCTCGGTCGTGTACAGCTCGAGCAGGTCCCCGGCCTGGATACCGCTCACGCCGTCGACGCCGATCCCGCACTCCTGGCCGGTCAGGACCTCGCGGACCTCATCCTTGAAGCGCTTGAGCGAGCCGACGGTCCCCTCGCCGACGACGGCGTCGCCCCGCCGGACACGGACCTTGGCGCTGCGAACGATCTTGCCGTCCTGCACGTAGGAGCCGCAGATCGGCCCGAGCTTCGAGATGACGAAGATCTGGCGCACCTGCGCCCGGCCCACGGCCGTCTCGCGGATCTCCGGCGCCAGCATGCCGGCGAGGGCCGCGCGCAGGTCGTTGATCGCCTCGTAGATGACGTTGTAATGGCGGACGTCCACTCCGTTGGCCTGCGCCTGGCCCACCGCCTTGGGTTCGGCCTTCACGTTGAAGCCCAGCACGATCGCGTTCGAGGCGGACGCCAGCATGACGTCGCTCTCGTTGATAGCGCCAACCGAGCTGTGGATGACCTTGAGCTTGACCTCGTCGGTGGACAGTCGCTCGAGCGACTCGCTCACCGCCTCGACCGAGCCCTGCACGTCGGCCTTGAGGATGAGCCGAAGCTCCTTGACCTCGCCGCTCTGGATCTGCTTGGACAGCCCCTCGAGCGTGATGCGCGTCGTCGTCTTGCCCTTGGCCTTTGCGCGATCGAGCCTCATGCCGGCGATCTGGCGCGCCTTGCGCTCGTCCGACACCGCGACCAGCACGTCGCCCGCGGACGGCACGCCGGACAGGCCGATGATCTCCACGGGGTCCGAAGGGCCGGCCGAGGCAGTCTTCTTGCCCGCGGGATCGATGAGGGCGCGGATGCGGCCCGAGTACGAGCCCACGACGACCGCGTCGCTCTCCCTGAGCGTACCGTTCCGGATGAGCGCCGTCGCGACGGGTCCCCGGCCGCGGTCCAGCCGGCTTTCGATGATGACGCCCTTGGCAGCCCGGTTCGGATTCGCGCGCAGCTCGAGAATTTCGGCCTGGAGCGCCGTCATCTCGAGGAGCTGGTCGATCCCGGTCCCTTTCTTCGCGGAGGTGGCCACGAAGATCGTCTGGCCGCCCCACTCCTCAGGCACGAGCCCGACGTTCGCCAACTCGCGTTTCACGCGGTCGAAGTCGGCTTCCGGCTTGTCGACCTTGTTCACCGCCACGATGATCGGCACGTTGGCCGCGCGCGCGTGGTTCACGGCCTCCACGGTCTGCGGCATGACGCCGTCGTCGGCGGCCACGACGAGGATGACGATATCCGTGGCCTGCGCGCCGCGCGCCCGCATCGCGGTGAAGGCCTCGTGGCCCGGCGTGTCCAGGAAGGTGACCTTGCCGTGGGAGGTCATGACCTGGTAGGCGCCGATGTGCTGCGTGATGCCGCCGAACTCTTTCTCGGCGACCTTCGTCCGCCGGATGGCGTCGAGCAGCGAGGTCTTGCCGTGGTCGACGTGCCCCATGACGGTGACGACCGGCGGGCGCGGGACGAGCTGCGCGGTGTCCGCGTCCTCCTCGTCGACGACGTCGCCCTCGACCGAGCGGATCTCGAGCTCGAAGTTGAACTTGTCGGCGACGAGCTTGGCGGCGGTGCCGTCGAGCAGCTCGTTGACGGTCGCCATCACGCCCAACTCCAGCAGGGCCTTGATGACCTCGCCCGACTTGCGCCGCATCTTCTCGGCCAGCTCGGCCACCGTGACCGACTCCGGCACACGGATCAGCTCCCGCTTCACCTCGGCCGGCGCCGCGGGCGCGACCTCGACGGGCTCCGAGACGGGCGCGGGCGGCGCCGCGACGATGGGCCACGTGGGCTCGACGACAGGCGGGGCGGCGGCGGCCGGACGCGGCGGTGCCGCAGGCCGCGGCGGCGCGGCAGGTGCCGGCGGGCGCAGCGGCGCGGCGGTGATGCGCGGCGGCGCGAACGGGCCCGCCGGCTGCCGTGGTGCCGGGCGCGGCGTCGGGGCCGCCGGGCGCTCGAGCGGCCGGAACGGGACGATCTTCGGCTCCGGCCTCTTCGTCTGCGGTGGCGCGATGGTGATCGGTGGCGTGACGACGGGCCTCAGCCCGGGAGCGATGGGCTCGAGCTCGGGCGCCGGCGGCACCGGTTTCAGCTCGATCACCGCCTCGGCCACCAGTGCGAGCACCTCCGGCGCCTCGGGCGGGACTTCCGGCGTCGCAGGAGCGGCGGGCGCCAGCCTCGGTTTGACGATCGTGGCCGCGGGCTTCAACTCGACGGGCGCGGCCTCCTCCTCGCCTGCCTCGGTCTTCTTCCGGGAGTGCGAGGGCTTCTTCTCGGGATCACTGCCGTCGGCCGGCGCGGTCTTCGCTCGCGGTACCCGCTTGGGCTTCGGCTCTTCCGGAAGCTCACGGCCCTTGCCCAGCTTGACCCGTAGAGCGGTGGAAAGTGCGGAGTCGAGCGGGGTCATGGCCCGGATACCCTTCTGCCCCATCTCCTCGGCGGCGAGCATCAGGTCTTTGCTCGTCACACCCAGCTCCTTCGCCAGCTCGATCACCTTGATCTTTGCCGCTGCCACAGCCCCCTCACTTCCTCGAATTCGCTTCGGTCGAATTCACATTGCCCAAATCCATCACGGCCACGATCAGATTCTCTCCTGCCGCACACGGTTTCTTAAAGGCCTGGGCCAGACGCCCGGACTTGACGAGACGCTCCACGCAGCGCGGATCGCCGCAGACGTAGGCGCCGCGGCCGGGCACGCTGCCGGTACGATCCACGACCACGACACCCTCGGGACGGCGGACGAGGCGCACGAGCTGTCGCTTCTCACGCACTTCCCGGCAGCCGACACAGGTCCGTCGAGGGCCATCCGTCACTCGCTCTCCGTTCCGCTCGCCGGCGCGGCCTCGCCGGCTGACGCGAGCGACGAGGCGCGGCGAGCCCCCCAAGCCTCGGCCGCCGCGAAGAGTTCGTCGGCCTGCTCCGGCGTCTCCAGCAAGCTTCCCAGCCGCTCGCGGCCCGCCGTGACGATCGCGTCGGGTGATTCGAGTCCCGCGGCGCGCAGCGCCTGCAGGGCGTCGGGCGTCATCCCGCGGAGATCGGCCAAGCCTGGGCCGTCGACGGGCCCGGCCGCGCCGAGCTGCGCCCGCTCGGTCTCCAGCTCGGACTCGCTCTTGATGTCGATTCGCATCCTCGTCAGCTTGGCGGCGAGGCGAGCGTTCTGTCCCTTCTTGCCGATGGCCAGCGAGAGCTGGTTGTCGGGGACGACGACGAACGCGGAGACCTGCCCCTCGGCGTCGGCCTCCTCGCCAATCGTCACCGAGGACACCTTGGCCGGCGAGAGCGCGCGGGCGACGAACGTTGCAGGGTCGTGCGACCACTCGATGATGTCGATCTTCTCGCTGCGCAGCTCCCGACTGATGACCTGGATCCGCGTCCCCCGCAGGCCGACGCAGGCGCCAATGGGATCGACGTCGCGCTTCGTCGACGCCACGGCCACCTTCGCCCGCTCCCCCGACTCCCGCGCGGCCGCTTTGACCAGCACGATCCCTTCCTGAATCTCGGGGATCTCCGTCTCGAACAGACGGACGAGGTAGCCCGGGTGGGTGCGCGACAGCGTGATCTGCGGCCCCTTCGTCGTTCGGCGCACCTCGAGGACAAAGGCCCGCACGCGGTCGCCGGGATTGTACCGCTCGCCTGGGATCTGCTCGCGCTCCGGCAGAATCGCCTCCGCCTTGCCGATCTCGAGGATCACGTTGCGTTTCTCGATCCGGTGCACGATGCCGCGGAGGATCTGGTTCTCCTTGCCGGCGAACTCCGCGTAGATCTGCTCCCGCTCCGCGTCTCGGACGCGCTGGAGGATGACCTGCTTGGCCGTCTGCGCCGCGATCCTCCCAAACTCCTGGGGCGGCAGCTCCTGCTCCAGCTCGTCGTCCAACTCGGCGGCCGGGTTGAGCGTCTTGGCGTCGGCCAGGCTGATCTCGAGCTTGGAGTCGATCACCTCAGCCACAACCTTCTTGCGGCCGTAGACTCGGAGCGCGCCCGTCTGCCGGTCGAGGTGCATGCGCACGTTGTCTGCTGCACCGAGGGTCCTCTTCGACGCCGAGAGCAGGGCAGACTCCACCGCTTCGAAGAGGATCTCCTTCTCGATCCCCTTCTCGCGCCCGATCTGCTCAATGACCGTAAGCAGCTCCCGGTTCATGTCCCCTTAGAGGCTCGCCTCGGACGGCGGGGCCCAGCCCGATCTCAGATCATTTCACCGCTCGCCTCGCCGCCCGAGGCGGCTCACCTCGCACTACCACACCCTGCGGCTCTCACTACATCATCAGCCCCGGCGTGGCCAAGGCACCTCGGCGTCTAGCCGCGCTTTCGTGATGTCGGCCCGGGACAACTCAACGCGCTGGCCGTCCTGCTCGATGGTCAGCCGCTCGTCCGTGACCTCAGCCAGCCGGCCGTGGACCTCGTTCCCACCGGTGAGCCAGCAGCGGACACGCTTGCCCACCGCCCAGTGATATTCCCGGTCTTTCCGCAGTTGGCGATCCAGTCCCGGCGAAGACACCTCCAAGTCGTAGGCCTGGGTGATCAGCCCCGACACATCGAGAAGGTCGCCGATCTCACGGCTCACGCGCTCGCAGTGACCGATCGCGATACCGCCATGCATATCGACAAAGACCCGCAAAGCGGCGCGCGGTCGGTGGGGGCGCCACTCCAGATCGACCAACTCCAACCCGTGATCGCGGAGCACGGGCAGAATGACCTCTTCGATCCGGGCGTCGCGTTCGTCGTCCTGCATCCTACACCGCGAAAGTAAAAGAGTGGGCAGAGCCCACTCTTTCGAGACTTTAGCACGTCCCGACCCTGGAGGCAACCTTCCCGAAGGAGATCGAGCAGCCCCCAAACCGCCTACGAGGCGCCGAAGAGCGCGCGGATCGCTTCGATGACCTCCCCCCGCGGGACCTTGCGTTCCTCGCGGGTGCCCCGGGCGCGGACTTCCACGAGTCCGCTTTTGACCCACGCGTTGCCGATGGTGACCCTCACGGGAATGCCGAGGAGATCGGCGTCCTTGAACTTCACGCCGGGGCGCTCCTCGCGGTCGTCCAGCAGGGTGTCCAACCCCCGTTCCTTGCACTCGGCGTAGAGCGCCTCGCCCACCGAGGCCTGGGCCTCGGCGCGAACGTTCACGACCACGATGTGGACGGCGAAGGGCGCGATGCTTGGGGGCCAGACAATGCCGTCAGCGTCGGCGAGTTGCTCGACGGCCGCGGCGGCGATGCGCGCGGGCCCGATGCCGTAGCTCCCCATGACGATCGGGCGCTCCTGCCCTCGCTCGTCGAGGTAGCGCGCGCCGAGCGCCTCCGAGTACTTCGTGCCGAGCTTGAAGATGTTGCCGATCTCGATGACGCGCTCGACGTTCAACGGCGCTCCGCACACGGTGCAGGCTTCGCCGGGCGCGACCGTGTGGAGATCAGCGAACCGGCACTCGAAGTCGCGCCCGGCCGCGACTCCCTTCACGTGGAAGCCCTCGCGGCCGGCGCCCACAACGTAGCGGCCCTGGCGCAGCGTCTCGTCGGCGACGACGGGGGCGCGTCCGCCGAGCGGCCCCACCGAGCCTACCGGCGCGCCGAGGACGGACGCCACCTCGTCCGGGTGCGCCGCGCGGAACTCCTCGCCGAGGGCGCGCGCGAGCTTCCGCTCGTGTATCGCGTGGTCACCACGGACCAGTACAAGCACGGGGCCGCTCTTCGCCGCGACGTAGAGCAGCGACTTGGCGGTCAGGCGGGGGTCGATGTCGAGGAGCGCCGAGACCTCGGCAATGGTCCGGGCGTGCGGAGTGGCCACCTCCTGGCGCGCCCAACTCGGGAACTCGGGCGGCGCCGGGATACCTTGCGCCAGCTCGACGTTCGCCGCGTACCCGCACACCACGCACATCGCCACCTCGTCCTCGCCAGCGGCGCTCGGAGCCATGAACTCGTGAGAGCCGAGGCCACCCATCATGCCGGGATCGGACTGGACCACGTGATAGCGGAGGCCGCAGCGGTCGAAGATCCGCCGGTACGCGCGCTCGTGCGCCGCATACGACCGCTCGAGCGCGGCCGTGTCCGGATCCAGCGTGTACGAATCCTTCATCAGGAATTCGCGGGTCCGCAACACGCCCGAGCGTGGCCGTGCCTCGTCACGCTCCTTGGTCTGGATCTGGTACCAGATCTGCGGGAGGTCTCGGTAGGAACGGATCTCCCGCGCCGCCAGCCACGCCACGACCTCCTCGTGCGTCATGCCGAGACACAGGTCGCGGCCGGAGCGGTCCTTGAGGCGAAACATCTCCCCGCCGATGGCCTCCCACCGCCCCGACTCGCGCCAAATCTCCGCGGGCTGGAGGACCGGCATGGTGATCTCCTGCCCGCCGATGGCATTCATCTCCTCCCTGATGATGGCGGTGATCTTGTCGAGCACGCGCTGGCCAAGCGGCAGGTAGACGTAGATGCCGGCAGCGAGCTGCCGGACGAGGCCGGCGCGCAGCATGAGCTTGTGGCTCAGGGCCTCGGCCTCGGCAGGGTCCTCGCGGAGGGTGGGAACGAACGACGTGCTGAGCCGCATCAACTCATCGAAGGGGAGCGCGCCGCGTTCACCGGCTCAGTGGGCGTCCGGTGTCTTGTTCGGCCCCTTGACGTCCGGATGGTAGACGAGGCGCTCGACGGGCCTGCCGCCGAGGATGTGGGACTCGAAGATCTCCTTGAGGTCACCCTCCTGCACGCCCGCGTACCAGACGTCGTCGGGGTACACGACGATCATCGGGCCGTGGCCGCACTGCGAGAAGCAGCCGGCCTTGTTGATCCGGACCTCGGTCTTGAGATTCGCGCGCAGGGCCTCGGCGCGCAGGGACTTCACGAACTGCTCCACGTTGCCCTGCGACGGGCACGTGTCGCCGCTGGTGCACACGAAGACGTGCGTGCGGTACTGGCCGCCCATCAGTCGCCTGCCCCCACGGCGGTCTGGCCCGCCTTCCGCTCGGCAATGAACCGGTCAACCTCTTCGCGCATGGCCTGCACGATCTCCTTCTCCGGCACCTTCCGGATGACCGCTCCGTTCTTGAAGATGAGGCCGATGCCGCGGCCGCCGGCGACGCCGATGTCGGCCGCCCGTGCCTCCCCCGGCCCGTTCACTTCGCAGCCCATCACAGCGATGTGTATCTCCTCGTTCAGCGTGCGGAACTCGTCCTCGACCTCCTTTGCCAGCTTCACGAGGTCGATGTCGGCCCGGCCGCACGAGGGGCAGGAGACGAACGTGAGGCCGCCCTTGCGCAGTCCGAGCGATTTGAGAATGTCGATGCCGACGCGGACCTCCTCCGTCGGGTCGGCGGAGAGGGAGACCCTGATCGTGTCGCCGATACCCTCCGACAGCAACGCCCCGAGCCCGACCGCGGACTTGATCGTGCCCACGCCGGGCGTCCCCGCTTCCGTCACGCCGAGGTGGAACGGGTACTCAACCTGGTCGGCGAGCATCCGGTACGCCTCGATCATCATCAGGGGATCGGAGGCCTTGAGCGAGATCTTCATCTCCGGATACCCGCACTCCTCGAGGATGCGGATGTGGCGCAGCGCCGACTCCACCATCCCTTCCGCGCTGGGCCCGTTGCTTCGCGCGAGCAGGTCTTTCTCGAGCGACCCGGCGTTGACACCGATGCGGATGGGGATACGCTTGTCCTTGGCGAGATTGACGACTTCCTGGACGAACGTCTTGCCGCCGATGTTGCCGGGGTTGAGCCGGAGCCCGTCCACGCCCTGCTCGAGCGCGATGAGCGCAAGCTTGTAGTTGAAGTGGATATCGGCGACGAGGGGGATGCGGATCTGGCGCTTGATCTCACCGAGCTTCTCGGCCGCCTCGCGCACGGGGACGGCGCAACGCACGATGTCGCAGCCCGCCGCCTCGAGCGCCCAAATCTCGAGGAGCGTGGCCTGGACGTCGCGCGTGTCGGTCTTCGTCATGGACTGCACGGTAATGGGGGCGCCGGCTCCGACCTTCACGCCGCCCACCTCGATCTGCCGCGTCTTGCGCCGTGTGATCATCGCACCGTCCTATCGGAAGAATCGAAACGCGTCGATCCGCACCAGGTCGTTGTACAGCGCGTAGACCATCAGGAGCATCAACAGGACGAAGCCGAGCTGCTGCGCCGCCTCGCGCTTCCGCAGCGAGAGCGGCCGTCCCATGATCGCCTCGATCACGAAGAAGAAGAGGTGCCCGCCGTCGAGCATGGGGACAGGCAGGAGGTTCAGGAGGGCCAGGTTGACGCTGATGATGGCGGTGAAGAGGGCCAGCGACGCCGCCCCTTCCTTCGCCTGGCGGCCGGCCTCGGACGCGATCTGGATCGGCCCCCCGATGTTCGAGGAGTCGATCTGCCGCGACACGATCTTCCAGAGGCCCTTCGCGGTCAGCGCCGTCATGTCCCAGGCCTTGACCGCCCCGTACCAGACGGCCGTCGGCGGCGGGTACGGCTTGTAGTTCACGACCTTCGTCACGATGCCGACGCCGATCCGGCCCACCTCCACCTCTTGGCCGGCCGCGTTCTTCTCCCTCACGGTGCTGGCCGTGACGGGAAGGGCGAGCCGGCGGCCCTCGCGCTCGACCGCGACGGCGAACGTCTGTCCCGCCCGCTTCTGGATCGCCTGCATCAGCTCTTCGGGCGTGAACACGGGCTGCCCCGCCACCGCGACAACGAGGTCCCCCGCCCTGACGCCCGCCTTGTCCGCTGGCGACCCGGGATTGACGGAGCCGATCTGGGGTGTGAGCTGCGGGCCCGCGCCGAGCTCCCACGAGTCACGGACCTCCTTGAAGATCGGGTCGCGGACCTCGGTGAGCCGGGGCGTGACCGTCACCTGCTCCTCGGCGCCGCCGCGCGCAAGAGTGAGCTGAAGCGGGCGCCCGGAGGACGCGGCAACCGCACGCTCGAGATCCTCCCAGTGCGCCACCCGTTGAGCGTCGACACGCACGACGGCGTCGCCCGTCCTGAGACCGGCCGAGGCCGCCGGGCCGCCCGGCGTCACGCGGCCGATCACCGCCGGCCACACAGGCCGGCCCACCGTCGCGAGAACGATCATGAAGATCACCGCCGCCAGGACGAAGTTCATGCCGGGCCCGGCAAACACGATGAGGAAGCGCGCCCACAGGGGCTTCAGCGCGAAAGCCTTCGAGGGGTCGTAGGGCAACGCGGCCCCCGCCTCGAGCGGGTTCTCCTCGCCCATCATCTTGACGTAGCCGCCCATGGGAATCACCGAAAGGCAGTATTCCGTCTCCTTGCCGCGCCACCGTAACAGCACCGGACCGAAGCCGATCGAGAAGCGCTCGACGCCGACGCCAACCCAGCGCGCGACCAGGAAGTGACCCAGCTCGTGGATCAGGATCAGGATGCCGATGACGACGATGAACGAAATGACGGTCGTCATCGGCCCACCGCTCCGACGCCGGGCCCGATCAGTGTTGCCACGAGCCGCCGCGCCTCGACGTCCACAGCAACGCAGTCGTCGATCGACTGCGGTTCGCTGTGCGGGACCGCGTCGAGCGCCCGCTCGATCAGCTCGGCGATCTTCGTGAAGCCGATGCGCCGCTCCAGGAACGCCGCCACCGTGACCTCGTTGGCGGCGTTGAGGACGACGGGCGCCGAGCCGCCCTCCTCGAGAGCCGCGCGCGCCAGCCGGAGGCACGGGAACTTGCCGACGTCGGGCTCGAAGAACGTGAGCTGCCCGACGCGCGGCAGGTCCAGGCGTGCGGCCGGTGCGGGCCGGCGCTCCGGGTACGTGAGCGCGTAGAGGATCGGCACCCCCATGTCGGCGACGCCGAGTTGGGCGATGACCGATCCGTCGACGTACTCGACCATGGAGTGGACGATCGACTGCGGATGCACGACCACCTGGACCCGGTCGGCCGCGATGTCGAACAGCCAGCGCGCCTCGATGATCTCGAGGCCTTTGTTCATGAGGGTCGCCGAGTCGATCGTGATCTTGGCACCCATCTTCCACGTTGGATGCCGAAGCGCGTCCTCGACGGTGACCTGCCCGAGGGCGGCCTGCGGCAACTCGCGGAAGGGTCCCCCGGACGCGGTCAGCAGGATCCGATGGACGTCGCCCCGGTTGTGACCGGCCAAACACTGAAAGACCGCGCTATGCTCCGAGTCGACCGGAAGGAGTGGCACGCCTCGTCGCCGCGCCGCGGCCGTCATCAGGCTTCCGGCGATGACGAGCGTCTCCTTGTTGGCCAGCGCCACCGGGCGACCGGCCTGGATCGCGGCCATGGTCGGCAGGAGCCCAGCGGCGCCGACGAGGGCGGAGAGCACGATGTCCGCGTCGACATCGCGGGCGAGCGCCACGAGCCCC
>JBGPYK010000038.1:0-11643 GCA_041493245.1 Methylomirabilia bacterium
CGCCGCGCCGACCGCCAACGGGCGAGTGCCATAGGCATTCGAGATGCGCACGCGCAGCCTGCTGCCACCGATACTGACCCGCGGGATCATCCGCAGCGTATGGTTGCTGAAGGCGGCGCCTTCGGCGGGCGCAGGGGCCGCAGTCCAGGTGCCGACCCAGTGCGTGTTGTCCCTCATGGCCTTCGACGCCTCCTTGTGACAGCGGTGAGAATCTGCCGAAAGAGCGTCAGCGTCAAGTGACGTTCATCCGCTCCCCCTTGCCGCGTGGGCTTCGCCCTGATTCTATGGCGAGAGAGGGCCGGTTGAGCGGACAGCGCGGGTGGTCTACGATCGACCGCAGGGTGAGTCCCACCGCGCCCGAATACATGACGAGGATGGAGAGGTCATGACCCAGCCAGCCGGTCCTTCCGTGGCGGCGCCGGTCGAGCGGCGCATCGCCGTCGCTCCCGGCGTCGCCCTGCACGTCGAGGAGCGGCGCGGGGATCCTTCCGCCGCTCCCTTCGTGCTCGTTCACGGCCTCGCGTCCAACGCCCGTCTCTGGGATGGCGTGGCCGAGCAGCTCCACGCGCTCGGTCACACGGTGATCGCGATCGATCAGCGCGGCCACGGCCGCTCCGATGCACCCGACGCCGGTTACGATCTGGCCACCGCGGTCGCTGACCTGCTCGCCTTGATCGACGCGCTGGGGTTACAGCGTCCTGTCCTCGCCGGCCAGTCGTGGGGGGGCAACGTGGTGCTGGAGCTGGCCTGGGGCCATCCCGACGCCGTCCGCGGCATCGCGTGCGTCGATGGCGGGGTCGCCGACATGGCCGCGCGGTACCCGTCGTGGGACGAGTGCCTGTCGGCGCTGACCCCGCCGACGCTCACCCACCTCACGCTCGCCGAGCTGGAGACACGAATCCGCACGCACGTGCCCCATTTCTCCGAACGCGCCATCGCGGCGTATCTGCACTGCTTCCGCACGCGCGCCGACGGCACGGTCGAGCCTCGTCTCACCCGAAGCCGGCACCTCGACATCCTGAGATCGCTCTGGGAGCATCGTCCCTCGACGCGGTGGCCGACGCTGACCACCCCGACGCTGCTCCTCCTGGCCGACAGCGGAGACGAGGCGCGGACGGCGGCCAAACGGCACGCCGTGGCGGCGGCGCTCGAGGCCGGAGGCAAGACACGCTCGGTCTGGTTCACGCCCGGGCATCACGACCTCCACCTGGAGTCCCCGGAGCGGGTGGTCGATGTGTTCGTCCAGGCGCTCCGCGACGGATTCTTCGCATGAGTGCGAAGACGCCCCGCATCCTCGCGATCATGGGGTCGGGCGAAACCGCTCCCACCATGGTGACCCCCCATCGCGAGATCGTGGCTCGGCTGGGCGACGTGCCTCCGCGCGCCGTGCTGCTCGACACTCCCTACGGATTCGAGGAAAACGCGCCCGTCATCACCCAGCGCGCCATCGAATACTTCGCCCAACGCGTCCAGCTCGCGGTGGAAGCCGCCGGGTTTCCCGGCCCTCTCGCGGCCGATCCCACTCAGCGCACCCCGCTCGCCGAGACCGCCGCGTTGTCGCGCCTGCGCACGGCCAACTTCGTCTTCGCCGGGCCGGGGAGCCCGTCGTACGCGCTCTCCGTCTGGCACCGCTCGCCCGTGCCGGACGTGCTCGCCGCCAAGCTCGCCGAGGGGGGCGCGGTCGTGTTCGCCAGCGCGGCCGCCCTGACCCTCGGCACCTTCAGCGTCCCGGTCTACGAGATCTACAAGGTCGGCCAGCCGGTGCACTGGCTCGACGGTCTCGACCTCTTACGATCGGCCGGCTTCGAGGGGTCGTGCGTGGTCATCCCACATTACGACAACGCCGAGGGCGGCACGCACGATACGCGCTTCTGCTACCTGGGTGAGCGCCGGCTGGCGGCGATGGAGACGTTGCTCCCCGACGACGCCTGGGTGCTGGGCATCGACGAGCACACCGCGCTGATCGTGGATCTCGATGCGCGAACCGCCGTCGTGACCGGGCGCGGAGGCCTCACCGTACGCCGGCGCGGCAAGTCGCGGCAATTCGCGGCGGGGGCGCTCGGTCTCGACGCGCTGCTGGCCGCTGCCCGCGGCGACACGTCGACTCACCAACGCGAACCCGAGCCCGCCGGCGTGACGGATGGCGTGGGCTCGCCGCCGAGCACAGCGGCAGCGGCGCCCCCGGCGGAGCGGTCACCGCTGCTGTCCGAGGTGGCGCGGCTCGAGCAAGCGTTCGAGGCGGCGCTGGCTGGGCGGCGGGCGCCGGAAGCGGCCGAGGCGATCCTGATCCTCGATCGGACGATCATCGAGTGGGCCACCGACAGCCTCCAGACCGACGCGCCCGACCGCGCGCGGGCCGTCCTGCATTCGCTGATCCACCGGCTCGGCGAGGCGGCGGCGGGCGGCTTGCGTGATCCGCGGGAGCTGCTGGCTCCGCTCGTCGAAAGCCTCATCACGCTTCGCGGGGAGCTGCGGACAGCCCGAGCCTGGGAGCTGGCCGATCGGGTGCGCGAGCGATTGACCGCCGCCCGGATCGAGTTGCGCGACACGCCCGCCGGTACCGTCTGGGATCTGCGTGAGTAACATGGCGATGTGATGGTGCTCGCGGAGCGGGTCACGCCCTATGCGGACGTCGAGGAGGTCGTCGACGAGGCGGTCGCGCCGCCGTGGATGACGGTCCTGCACAACTGCGACTGCCACACCTTCGAGCAGGTCGTGCGCCAACTCCAGAAGGCCATCGCGTGCAGCGAGGCAGAGGGCTGGGAGTTCGCCTGGCAGGTCCACAACACGGGCAAAGCCGTCGTCAAGATCGCACCGGAGGCAGAGTGCGTCAGGGTCGGCAACATCCTCGCCTCGATCGGTCTCGTCGTCACGGTCGTGCAGTCGTAGTCCAGGAAACTATTGTCGAGGACCGCCACGGCTTTGCCGGGGCGGTCCGAGCGCTGGGGGGGTTGGGGGGCCATTTCGGGGCCCCCCATGTCACATGACCGGGCCGATGATCCAGGGCGCGAACTCTTCCTCGCCCACGCCGGACAGCTCACTCTTGGTGCGCTTACCGGAGGCCACGGCGACGATCTCCTCGAAGATCTGGCGGCCGACGACGGGCAGCGGGGTGCCCTCCAGGATCACCCCGCAGTTGACGTCCATGTCCTCCTCCATGTGGCGGTACATGAGGGAGTTCGTCGCCAGCTTGATCGACGGCACGGGCTTGCAGCCGAAGACCGAGCCGCGGCCGGTCGTGAAGCAGATGAGGTTGCAGCCGCCGGCGACGAGGCCCGTGATCGAGACCGGGTCATGACCCGGCGTATCCATGAAGACGAAGCCCCGGGTGGTGATGGGTTCACCGTAGAGGAACACGTCCATCATCGGCGTCGTACCGCCCTTGGTGACGCCGCCCAGTGATTTCTCGAAGACCGTCGTGATCCCGCCCGCCTTATTCCCCGGCGCCGGGTTGTTGTCCATGGCCTCGATGCCGCGGCAGTACCACTCCCACCACTTGTAGCGGTCGATGAGTTTCTTGGCCACGCCTTCGTTGACGGCCCGCCGGATGAGGAGGTGCTCGGCGCCGTAGATCTCGGGCGTCTCCGCGAGCACGCCGGTGCCGCCGTAGCGGACCAGCTCGTCGACGGCCCAGCCCAGCGCCGGGTTAGCGGTCATGCCGGAGTTGGCGTCCGACCCTCCGCAGTTCGTCGCCAGCGTGATCTCGGACACCGGCTGCTTCGTCCGCTTCACGTCGTTGGCGACGGGCAAGAGCTTGGCGATCTCGGCGGTCGCGCGCTCCACCGTCTTGCGGATCCCGCCCGCGTCCTGGATGTTGACGAGGAAGGGCTTGCGCTCCGGATGCCCGGGCACGGACATCTTCTGGCGCTCCACCATCACGGCGGCCTGGTTCACCTCGCAGCCGAGCCCGATGAGGATATAAGCGGCGACGTTGGGGTGCTTGGCATAGCCGGCGAGCACCCGCTGCAGCGCCATGTGGTCCTCGCCGAAGAGCTTGGTCCCGCACCCCGACTTGTGGGTGATGGCAAGCACGCCGTCGATATTCGGGTACTCGCGCTGGACGTCGCGGAAGCGGCCCTTCACGAACTGGCTCACGCTCGCCGAGCAGTTGACGCCGGAGATGATGGCCACGTAGTTGCGGGTGCCCACCCGGCCGTCCTCCCGCTGGTAGCCGTCGAAGTAGCGCATGGCCGCGGGCGGGTAGTAGTTCACCGGCTTCACGTCGACGCCGATTTCGTAGCGGTCAGCGGACAGCTCGCCGATGTCGAGGTTCTGGCTGTGGACGTGCTCGCCGACGGCGATGTCACGGGTGGCGAAGCCGATGACCTGGCCGTAGCGCCGCACCGGCTCGCCGGTCCGGCGCGCCCGGCGGGCGACCTTGTGGCCGGGCCTGATGTCCTCCCGCACGGTGATGCGCTCGGTGCCGTCCTCCAGGATCGTCCCCGCCGTCAGCGCGGCCTTGGCGACGGCGACATCGTCCTCGGGCTTGAGCACGATCGCCTTCTCCGTCAACGCGTAGGTCGCCATAGAAGCCTCCGGAATCTCAGGTGCTGGCACTATACCGCGCCGGGTGCCTTGATGCGCAGCACCGGGGCCTCGGCATCGAGCTGGATCGTCGTGTGGTCGATGCCGAACCGGGCGTGCAGGACCGTGTGGAGGACCCCCAGCAGACGCTCGCTCTCGCGCACGTCGTCGACGACCACGTGGGCGCTCATCGCCTCCCGCCCCGAGGTCAGCGTCCACACGTGCAGGTCGTGGACCCGGCGCGCTCCCGGCACCTCCGTCATCGCCCGCTCGATCTCGTGGAGATCGAGGTGGCTCGGCGTGCCCTCCAGGAGCACGTTGACGGCCTGCTTCAGGAGGCGCCAGGTGCGCGGGATGATGAAGAGCGCGATCAACGCGCTGACGAGGGGGTCGACGATCGTGACGCCGCTGAGCAGCACCACCACCGCGGCCACGATAACGCCGAGCGAGCTGATCGCATCACCGAGGACCTCCAGGTACGCCGCCCGGACGTTGAGGCTCTCGCCGGCGTCGCGTCGCAGCATCCACACGGCGGCCAGGTTGGCGGCGAGTCCGGCGACGGCGATGGCGAGCATGGGGCCGCCCTGCACCGCGCGCGGCGCCCGGATACGCTGGTAGGCCTCCAGCAGGATCACGCCGGCCACGCCGAGCAGGACCAAGGCGTTGACGGTGGCGGCCAGAATCTCGACCCGGTAGTAACCGTAGGTCTTCTCAGGCGTCGGTGGGCGCGCGGCGATCCAGACGGCGAAGAGGGCCAGCGCCAGGCCCCCGACGTCGGTGAGCATGTGGCCGGCGTCGGCGGCAAGGGCGAGACTCCCCGTCCAGAAGGCGCCGGCCACTTCGACGACGAGGAATCCGCCCGTCAAGATCAAGGAGGCGACAAGCGCGCCGCGTGACCGGTGCGCCGCCGTTTCCCGATGGACGTGAGCCATCACGCGCGATCGTAGCAGGTTCGGTCAGGGTTACCGCTGTTCGAGTGCGGGCAAAGCTCGATTTGTCGTGGGAGGCGATCTTTCGTGTAGGGCGGGGGCTTGTCCCCCGCCGCTCGCTGACCGATGAGAGATGGCGCGGGCGGGGGACAAGCCCCCGCCCTACAGATCCACAGAACCTGTCCGACGCCAGCGAACATCGATCATGAATAGTTCACGCTAAACCACGGCGATGTAGATACTCGCGCCGCTGCGATGGACCAGGAAGAGGGCGGGCTTGTCCTTCGCCCGCTTGTCCATGGCCTGCTTCACGTCCTCGACGCTCTTGACCGGCGCCCGGTTGATTTCTGTGATCACGTCACCGGGCCGGAGACCGGCGTTCGCCGCCGGGCTCCCCTCCTGCACGTTGCGGACGAGCAGGCCGCCGCGCTCGAGCGGCTGCAGCGCGAGGCCGAGGACATCCTTCGTCGCCTTCGACGCCGTCGTGGGCGGCGCCGCCGGCTCGTCGAGCTTGGCGATCGCCGCCCGCAGCGTCACGGGCTTGCCGTCGCGGATGACCGTCATCGGCACCTCGTGGCCGACGGGGGTCTCGGCCACCGCCCGCGGCAGGTCCTCGGAGCGGGCGACCGGGTGGCCGTTGTACTCCGTGATGATGTCGCCCGCCTTGACGCCGGCTTTCGCCGCCGACGAGCCTTCGACGACCGAGGCGACGAGCGCGCCCCTGGACTGCTCGAGGCCGAAGCTCTTCGCCAGGTCGGGCGTGACCGGCTGGATGCTCACGCCGAGGTAACCGCGCACGACGTGGCCCACGCTGGCGAGCTGGGTGACGACGGTCTTGGCGAGGTCGATGGGGATCGCGAACCCGATGCCAACCGAACCCCCGGTCTGGGTGAAGATCGCCGTGTTGATGCCGATCGCCTGGCCGCGCGTGCTGATCAGCGGCCCGCCGCTGTTGCCGGGATTGATCGAGGCGTCGGTCTGGATGAAGTTGTCGTACGGCCCTTCGCCGATCACGCGCCCGGTGGCGCTCACGATTCCGGTGGTGACGGTTTGCTCGAGACCGAACGGGTTGCCGATGGCCATCACCGGTTCGCCCACCTGCAGCTCGGTCGAGCTGCCGAGCGGGATCACGGGCAGGCCGGTGGCCTCGACCTTGAGCAGGGCGAGATCGGTCTTGGGATCGCGGCCGACGACCTTCGCCGTCAGCTCACGCCCATCCGACAGCTTGACCTTGATCTCAGTGGCGCCGTCAACGACGTGGTGGTTGGTCACGATGTGGCCGTCCGGATTGATGATGAACCCGGAGCCGAGGCTCCGCGACGGACGGCGGGGCTGGTTGCCGAAGAAGTGCTTGAAGAACTGGTTGAACCGCTCGTCGTCGCCGAAGGGGTTCTGCGCCTCGGGCGCTTCCGGCGCGCGCTTGGTGCTGATGTTGACCACCGCGGGTTTCAGCTCTCGCGCGAGCCGAACCCACCCGTCGTTTGCCGCCGGCGCCGACACGGCCGGTCGCTCGGTCCACAGCGGTGCGCGGGTTCCTGTCGTGAAACCGAGCTGGGGCGCCAGCATGACGACGACCAGCGCCATGACGAGACCGCCCAGGGGCCATCCCCACCGATGCCACACCCGTTGACCGTTCATCGCGGACTCCTTTCGATCGCGGCTCTGACTCTACCCGAGAGCGTAGCCGTCAAAGATGAAGCCCCGATGAAACGGAGATGAGAACTTTCTCAGGCCAGGGGGAGGCGAATCGTGAAGGTGCTGCCCGTGCCGGGGGCGCTTTCCACGGTCAGGTCGCCGCCGTGGGCGAGGACGATGGAGCGCGCGATGGACAGCCCGAGGCCGGCACCGCTCTCGGTCCCTTCCCGGGCCGCGTCGAGCCGCAGAAACGGCTGGAAGATGCGTTCGGTATCGGCGGGCGCGATCCCGATTCCGCTGTCGCGCACGGCGATGGTGGCCCGGCCGGCCTCGCGGCCCAGCGAGACCTCCACCTTGCCGCCGGCCGGCGTGTACTTCACGGCGTTGTCGATGAGGTTCAGGAGCGCGCGCCGGAGCGCCCCGGCATCGCCCACGACGGCGGCCGGGGCCAGCGCGGTCGACGCGATGGCAACGCCCCGCCGGTGGGCGAGCTGGGTGCCCGCATCCAGCGCCTCCACGACGAGGGGCTCCAGCTCCACGCGTTGCCGCGGCGCACTGACCGTCACGGAGAATCGCGACAGCAGCAGCAGGTCCTCGGCCAGGTGCGTGAGGCGCTCGACCTCCTCCAGGCTCGACTCCAGCACGCGGCGGTATTCCTCGGGCGACCGGGCGCTCCGCAGCGCAACCTCGACGCCGCCGCGGAGCGCGGTCAGCGGCGTGCGCAGCTCGTGCGCGGCGTCGGCGGCGAAGCGTCGGACCTCCGCGAAGGCGTCCTCGAGGCGGGCCAGCATGGCGTTGAGCGTCTCGGCGAGCCGATCCAGCTCATCGCCGGTCCCGCGCAGCGGGATCCGCCGCGTGAGGTCCTCGCCCGTGATCCGCCGCGCCGTCAGCGACATCGTGTCGACGGGCCGGAGCGCCCGCCCCGCGACGAGCGCGCCGCCGGCCGCGGCAAGCGCCGCCCCTAGGGGGACGAGGACGACGAGGATCGTCAGGTAGCGCGACAGCGTCCGCTGCGCGGTCTCGAGCGACATGCCGACCTGCACGAGCTGCACGACGCGCCCCCCGCGGACGACGGGCAGGGTGAGAATCCGCGCCGGCGGGCCGTCCGCCAGCGTTACCGTCTCGAACGTCGGCCGGCCGTGCCGGGCGTTGGCGCGGGCTTCCGGCGACAGCGACAGCGTGCCGCCCCGGCGCAGGCGCGAGCGGGCGCGGAGCCGGCCCTCGGGGTCCAGGAGCTGGAAGAACTTGTCGTAGAACTCCGGCCCGAGCAGCTCGCGGAGCGCCGCCTCGGGGCCCGGGATCACCGTCATGGCCGCGACCTCCTCGCTGGCCTCGTGCACGACCTGGGCCGTGGTGACCAGCGCTTGGTCGACGTCGTGCAGGACGCTCCAGCGCAGGAGCGAGTACGCGAGCGCGCTCACGACGAGCAGGATGGCCAGCAGCACGCCCGTGTACCAGAGGGTCAGGCGCGTCCGGATCGTCAGCGGCCAGCGCTTCACCCGCGGTCCTCGAGCTTCATGACGTAGCCGCTCCCCCGCACCGTGCGCAGGAGCCGCGCCTCGCCCGGCCCGTCGATCTTGCGCCGCAGGTAGCCGATGTAGACGTCGATGATGTTGCTCTCGGCATCGAAGTCGAGACCCCACACGTGCTCGGCGATCATCGGGCGTGTCAGCACCCGGCCCGCGTTGCGCATGAAGTAGTCGAGCAGCGAGTACTCCCGCGCGGTGAGGCCGATGCGGCGACGGCTCCGCACGGCCTCACGGGTCACGGGGTCGAGGGTGAGGTCCCCGAGCCGGAGCACGGACGCGCGCTGGTCGGTCCCGCGCCGGAGGAGCGCGCGCACGCGCGCCAGGAACTCCTCGAAGGCGAAGGGCTTGGTGAGGTAATCGTCGGCGCCGAGGTCGAGGCCCGCCACCTTGTCGGCGACGGCGTCGCGGGCGGTGAGGACGAGGACGGGGGTCGTGAGGCCGCGGCCGCGGAGCCGCTTGAGCACGTCGAGCCCATCGCGCTTGGGCAGCATGACGTCGAGCACGACGAGATCGTACGGCGGCGCATCGAGCAGGAGATCGAGCGCGGCGGCGCCGTCGCCGGCCACTTCAACGGCGTGCCCCTCCTCCTCCAGCCCCTGGCGGATGAACCCCGCCACCTTCCGCTCGTCCTCGACGACCAGGATCCGCATGCGAACGCGCGAAGGCCGCCTCCGGGCGACTACCCCCGATCCCGCAGGGTGCGCGCGGCTTCGGCGCGCATCTTCTGCATGGCCGTCGTCTCCTGGTCGGAGTAGCGCTCGTCCTTCCACGGGTCGGCGTGCATGTGATAGCCGTTCTGCTCCCAGAACCCGGGCGGGTTCACGTCGAGGAACTCGAACGCGCGGAGCCATTTCGCGCTCTTCCAGAAGTAGAGCTTGGGGACGACGAGGCGCAGCGGACCGCCGTGGTCGGGCTCGAGGTCGCGCCCGTTGTGCCGGAGCGCGAGGACGACGTCGTCGTCGACGAGATCCTCCAGCGCGATGTTCGTCGTGTAGTCCGGGTCGGCGTGCTCCATGACGTAGCGCGCTTCGGGCCGCGGCCTGACCCGCGCCGCGATCTCCCGGATGTGGACGCCCTCCCACACGTTGTCGAGCTTCGACCACCGGGTCACGCAGTGGACGTCGGAGGTGAGGGTCACGCGGGGCAACGCCAGGAACTCTTCCCAGGTCCACGTCACCTCTCGCTCGACGAGACCGAAGCAGCGGAACGTCCACCGCTGCGGGTCGAACCGCGGGGTCCGGCCGTAGGTGAGGACGGGCCACTTCGTCGTGAGCGTCTGTCCCGGCGGGACGCGGCCGGCGAGCGCGGGATCGGGAGCCTTCATCCGTCGTGACCTCCAGAAGTCGAAGATCAGCGCCATCGAGTTCGACCCACTATACACCGCTGGACATGCACCTCCCGGCTCCGGAAGGGCCGTCCAGGGAGCCGCCCGGCATATAATGGAGACGTCATGGTCACGGCGTCACGCCGGGCGCGAGGGTACCCTCGACGAAAGGACGGGGCGGATGAATGGAGAACGTAAGCTGGCGCTGTTCATCGACTTCGAGAACATCGCCCGCGGCGTCAAGGAAGCCCAGTACAAGCAGTTCGAGATCAAGCTGGTCCTGGAGCGCCTGCTCGAGAAGGGCAAGATCATCGTCCGCCGCGCGTACGCCGATTGGAACCGCTTTACCGAGTACAAGCGCCCCTTCCACGAGTGGGCCATCGAGCTGATCGACGTCCCCCAGAGCCGCTACAGCGGCAAGAACTCCGCCGACATCCGGATGGTCGTGGACGCCCTCGACCTGGCCTACGGCAAGACCCACATCGACAGCTTCGCCCTCGTGTCCGGGGATTCGGATTTCTCGCCGCTCGTGTCCAAGCTCCGGGAAAACGATCGCTATGTGATCGGCCTGGGGGTCAAGTCTTCCTCGTCGGACCTCCTCGTCGCCAACTGCGACGAGTTCATCTTCTACGAGGACCTCATCCGCGACACCAAGAAGACGAACCTCCTGCGCGGCCTGCCGGAGAAAAAGGCGGAGGCCATGGCCCAGCTCATCGACGCCATCCAGGCCCTCATGCGGGAGAACAAGGAGACGCTCTGGGGCTCCATGGTCAAGCAGACCATGATCCGGAAGAACCCCGCCTTCAACGAGTCGTACTACGGGTACTCGACCTTCTCGAAGCTCCTCGAGGAGGCGGCCAAGCAGCGGATCGTCACCCTGGAACGCGACGAGAAGAGCGGGACCTACGTGATCACGTCGCTCACCGAGGAAGGCGGGCGGGCGGCGTGAGGCCGGCCTTCCCGCGCCGGCGCCCCGGGCGCCGCGCTTTCTACGATCCCCTCCCATTGCGCGGCCTGCCCGTCGGGCGGTACTCTGACGCGTCGTGAATCGCTGGCCGCTCGCTTCGCCCCTGCGTTTAGGGCTGTGCTCCGTCTTGCTGGCCCTGATGGCCCTGGCGGTGGCGCCCGCGACGGCGCAGGTGGACGTGAGCGTCGACCTCGCCATGACGCGGGGGACGGCGGGCGCGCCCGTCACGATCGTCGAGTTCTTCGACTTCGAATGACCATATTGCAAACGCGTCCAGCGGTCGCTGGACCAGATCCTCAGGGAGTACGACGGCCGGGTGCGCCTGATTGCGAAGGACCTGCCGCTCGCCTCGCACCGCTACGCCCGCCAGGCCGCGGAGGCCGCACGATGCGCCGGGGCCGAAGGACAGTACTGGTCCTACCATGATCGCCTCTTCGTCGAGCAGCCGCGCTTCACGGAGGAGCGGTTGATCGAGTACGCGGTCGGCGTGGGGCTCGAGCGCGAGGCGTTCGCGCGCTGTCTCGCCGAGCGCCGCTTCGCCCGGGCGGTCGAGGCCGACCTCGCGCAGGCCCGCGCGCTCGGCATCGCGACCACGCCCACGTTTCTCATCAACGGGCGGGTGCTCGTCGGCGCCCACCCGCTGGAGACCTTCCGCTCCGTCATCGACGACGCCCTCGGGAGCCGGTGATGCCCTTCGTCAGGGTCGCGAGCCCGGACGAGATCCCCCCTGGACAG
>JBGPYK010000144.1:0-6229 GCA_041493245.1 Methylomirabilia bacterium
GTTGACGCCCGAGGCCAGGGCCAGCGGTGGGAGCCACGCCGCCATTCGTCGGAGTCGCGGCGTCACCGGCTCTCCCGGATCCGCTCCGCCCGGTTCGCTCCACAGGCGGACGGCAAGGATCGCGGAGAAGAGCACGATACCGGCGATCATCCCGAGCGGTACGGCGGCCGTGCCGAGGGTGGGGCCGAGGACGAAGAGCGACAGGAGCGTGGCCCCGTACCAGCAGAGCTGCCGCGTGCCGGCGGTCACGAACCGGTGCTGGGCCTGGAGGGTGGCCGCCAGCAGCGCCGAGAGCGGCAGGAGGACGACGAGCGCCGCGAACAGGCGGAGGAGGTGGGTGGCATCGCCGGCGGCGAGCGCCGGCGCGAGGCGGGCGATCAACGGTGGCGCCGCGGCGTAGAGGACGCCGCCCAGCAGCGCGGTGCCGGCCAAGAGGATCACCGCGGTGGCGCGCAGGAAGGCGGCCGCCGCGACCTGGCCCGCCCGGATCCGCGCCTCGATGTACTGCGGGACGAAGAGGATCGAGATCCAGGTGACGATCTCGTTCGCGACGGCGACGACCAGCGTGAGACCGAGGGCGAGGGCGTCGGCCTCGTCGCCGGTGCCGAGACGTCCGGCCACGGCAACCTCGTAGGCGACGGCGCACAACTGCCCGGCGAGGGAGAGGGCGACGACCGCGAGGAACGTGCCGCGGACGGACCTCACTCGGGCCGACCGCTCCGGAGAGGGACCGTCCTCGGGCGAGGAGCGGGAACGCCCATACGCGCACGCATTATACGGTCGCGCTGAGCGGGCGCGGGCAGAGATCTTGACTTGACGCCCTCTGCGTCCCATGCTGGTCGGCGCTCCAATGAAGGCGAATCGAGCGAGGGCGTTCCTTCGCGTTTGCAGCGCCCTCCTGTTGGCCCGGCGCCAGTGAAAGCCCACTAGCGTGCGGATCGCCTTCGACGGCCACCCGCTCGTCGGCCTGCGCTTCGGCATCGGCCACTACACCAATCAGCTCATCCGGGCCTTGGCGCGCGCCGACCGCAACGCTCGTTACGTGGTCGTCTGCCCGCGGGACGTGAATCCGTTCCGCGCGCTCCCCGCGCTGTCCTTCGCCGACCCCAACGTCGAGCTTCTGGTGCCGGGATGGTGGGGGGGGCTGATCGGCCGGGTGCGGCGGCGGCTCGGGCTCCAGGCCCCGCTCGAGGCGCTGGTCGGGCCGGTCGACATCTTTCATGCCACGAACTACCTGCTGACTTATCCCGTCCAGCGGGCCAAGCGTGTGGTGTCGATCCACGATCTCACGCTGATCCTTTTTCCGGAGTGGCATCCCGCGAAGCGACTCCGGCTGATGCGAGCGGGCCTCCGCGCGTCGGCGGAGGCGGCCGACCGGATCATCGCGGACTCCCGCGCCACGAAGGACGACATCGTGAGGCACCTCGCCGTCGACCCCGAGCGCGTCGCGATCGTGCCATTGGCCGTCGATCCGTCCTTCCGGCCGCTGCCTCGCGCGGAGGTGGACGCGGCCCTGGCCCCGCTCGGCCTCGTCTACGGGGCCTACGTCCTGTTCCTCGGCACGCTCGAGCCACGCAAGAACATCGGGCGGCTGCTCGAGGCCGCGATGAAGGCGGGTGCGGACGTCGGGCCGCTCGTGCTCGCGGGTGTCGATGGCTGGGGCAACGACGAGCTGCGCCCGCGCATCGCCGACCTCGCGCGGCAGGGCCGCGTCCGCCCGCTGGGCTATGTGCCGGAAGTCCTCCGGCCCGCGCTGCTCGGCGGCGCGCGGGCTTTCATCTACCCCTCGCTCTACGAGGGCTTCGGATTGCCCCCGCTCGAGGCCATGGCGTGCGGCACGCCCGTGGTCACGTCGGACGGGTCCTCGCTGCCCGAGACCGTCGGCGACGCCGCGCTCCTGATCGATCCACTCGACGTCGACGGGCTCGCCGGCGCCATCCGGCGGCTCTGGGACGACGAAGCCCTGCGGCGGGATCTCCGGGCCCGCGGTCTGGCCCGGGCGCGGGAGTTCTCGTGGGAGCGGACGGCGCGGCTCACCCTCGAGGCGTATGCCGCAGCGCTGCGCTCATGAACGTCGGCATCGACGTGAGCCTCTGCTCTTTCATCCTGCGTGAATCATCCAGACGAGAAAGGTGCATCGAATGCCACCACCCCTTCTGAGCCCTCGCGGGGACGAGGGCGCGCCGGCGGGCCGGCCCCGCCTCTCGATCATCATTCCGGTCTTCAACGAGGCCACCACCATCGGCGAGCTCATCGAGCGTGTGCGCCGAGCGCCCCTCGATCTCGAGCACGAAATCGTGGTGGTCGACGATGGCTCGACGGACGGGACGGCCGGGGAGCTCCAAAGGCTCGCGGCGGCGCATCCCGGGACGATCCGGGTCGTCACCCACGAGAAAAACCGTGGCAAGGGGGCCGCCCTCCGTTCCGGCTTCGCCTGCGCGGGCGGCGACATCGTCCTGATCCAGGACGCCGACCTCGAATACGATCCCCGCGACTATCCGGCGCTCCTGCGGCCGATCTTGGAGCAGCGGGCTGACGTGGTGTTCGGCAACCGCTTTCACGGCGGGGAGCACCGGGTGCTGTACTACCGGCACTTCATGGCCAACCGCTTCCTGACCACCATCTGCAATCTCGTGACTGATCTCAACCTGGGCGACATGGAAGTCGGCTATAAGGTTTTTCGGATGTCGGTGCTCACGCGGCTGCACCTGCGCGCCCGCGGTTTCGACATCGAGCCCGAACTGGTGATCAAGACCGCCAAGCTCGGGGTGCGGATCTACGAGGTCCCGATCTCGTACCATGGCCGCACCTACGCCGAAGGAAAAAAGATTGGCTGGCGCGACGGCGTCGTCGCGCTCTGGCGAATCCTCGTGTTCGGGTTCTTCGGATGATTCCCGTGAGTCCGTATAATCCTCCCATGGAGTCCAACGGCCTCGTGGGCATCAACGCCGCCCGCGTCGGCGCGCGAGGCTGATGCGCGTCGCGCTCGTCCACGACTGGCTCACCGGGATGCGGGGCGGCGAGCGCTGCCTGGAAGTATTCTGCGAGCTGTTCCCCCAGGCCGATCTCTTCACGCTGCTGCACGTGCCGGGGCGCGTGTCGCCGGTCATCGAGAACCGGCGGATCATCACCTCGTTCGTTCAGCGGCTGCCGAGCGCCGCCACACGTTACCGTCACTATCTCCCGCTCTTCCCGGCGGCCATCGCCCGCTTCGACCTGCGCGGCTACGACGTGGTGCTCTCGTCGAGCCACTGCGTGGCGAAAGCGGCTCCCGCCCCGTCGCGCGCGCTCCACGTCTGCTACTGCCTGACCCCCATGCGCTATGTGTGGGACATGTACGACGACTACTTCGTCCGCGGCGCGGGCCTGCTCACGCGCGCGCTCATGCCGCCGGTGGCGGCGGCCCTGCGCCGCTGGGACCGGGCCACGAGCCGGCGCGTCCACCACTTCGTGGCGATCTCGCGGTACGTGGCCGACCGGATCCACCGCGCCTACGGGCGGAGCGCCGACGTGATCTACCCTCCGGTGGACGTCCAGCGCTTCCGTCTCGCCGAGGAGGGCGACGGAGAGTTCTACCTCGTGGTTTCGGCTCTGGCGCCCTACAAGCGCCTCGAGCTCGCCCTCGAGGCGGCCAACCGGCTGGGTCGGCGCCTCGTCGTCGTCGGCACCGGCCCGGAAGAACGGCGGCTGCGTAAGCGGGCCGGCCCGACCGTGGAGTTCCTGGGCTGGCGCGCCGACGCCGAGGTCGCCGATCTCTACCGCCGCTGCCGGGCGGTGCTGTTCCCCGGCGTCGAGGATTTCGGCATCGTGCCCCTGGAGGCGATGGCGTCGGGGCGGCCGGTCATCGCGTTCGCCGCGGGCGGCGCGCTGGAGACGGTGGTTCCGCTGGGCGCCCGCGAGCCGCCGACCGGCGTGCTGTTCCACGAGCAAACCGTCGAAGGGCTGGTCACCGCCATCCAAACCTACGAGCGCGAAGCCCGGCTCTTCGAGCCCAAGGCCCTGCGGGCGCACGCCGAAGCCTTCGATCGGCCGCGGTTCAAGGAGCGCGTGGCGGCCTACCTCGATAAGCGACTCGGCGAGGTGGCGCGGTGCTGAAGACGCACTCGCGGCTGTTCGAGCAGCTCGCCCTGGCCGCCGACCTCGCGCTGATCGGCGCGTGCTGGCTGGCCGCCTACGTCCTACGGTTCTACGTGGTGGGGCCCCCGCTGGTGACTCCGGACGTTCCGCCGCTCAGGGACTACCTCCTCCAGCTCGTCCCGATCCTGGTCGTGTGGGGCTTCGCGTTCCACTGGTTCGGGCTCTATCGCCCCCTCCGGCTGGGCTCGCGGCTCTCCGAGTGGGTCGACGTCGCGGGGGCCTCCACGCTGGGCGTGCTGGTGCTCGTGGCCACCATGACGTTCGCCTTCAAGGGCTACGAGTACTCGCGCGTCGTGATCGTCTACTTCTGGGCGTTATCCATCGTGACGATGAGCCTCTGGCGGGCCACCTTCCGCGAAGGGCTGCGCTTCGCTCGCCGGCGGGGCATGAACGTGCGCCGGGCCATCGTCGTGGGGAGCGCCGGCCCGGCCGCAGAAATCCTCGCCGCGCTCCGCCGGCGGCCCGACGTTGGCGTGCAGGTGCTTGGCGTGGTCGGCGACAAGACGGAGGACGCGCTCGGCGCCATGCCGTGGCTCGGCCGGGTCGAGGAGCTGCGCGCGATTCTCGACCGGCAGGAGGTCGACATCGTGTTCATCGCCCTGCCGCACAGTGCGTACGGGCAGCTCGGCGCCATTCTCGACGAGATCGGCGACGATCCGGTCGCCATCCACTTGGTGCCGGATGTCTACAGCCTGGCGTCGCTGCGGGGCGGCATCGAGGAATTTGAGGGCGTGCCGCTGATCTACTTGCGCGAGTCCCCGCTGTACGGCTGGAATCTGGTGCTCAAGCGCGCGATGGACCTGATCGTCGGTGGCCTCGCGCTCGTCGCGCTGCTTCCGCTGATAGCGCTGATCGCCCTGGCCATCCGAATGACCTCGCCCGGGCTGGCCCTGCTGCGTCAGGACCGCATGGGACTCGACGGGCGGGCGTTCCTGATGCTGAAGTTCCGCACGATGCGGCCCGACGCCGAGGCAGAGACCGGCCCGGTGTGGGCCCAGCCGAACGATCCTCGACGTACCTGGCTCGGGGCGTTCCTCCGACGGTGGAGCCTCGACGAGCTTCCCCAGCTCATCAATGTCCTCAAAGGGGAGATGAGCCTGGTCGGCCCGCGGCCGGAGCGTCCGGTCTTCGTCGAGGAGTTCCGTCGGAAGATCCCCGGCTACATGCTGCGCCACAAGGTGAAGGCGGGCATGACGGGGTGGGCCCAGATCAACGGCTGGCGCGGCAGCACGTCGCTCGAGAAGCGCATCGAGTACGACCTCTACTACATCGAGCGTTGGTCGCTCGCCTTCGACCTGAAGATCTTGTTCCAGACGCTCTGGCGCGGCTTTCTCAGCAAGAACGCGTATTAGCTCGCAGGATTATGAATGAGCGACGCGCGCGCCGAACGGTGACCCGGCGGGAGGCGGGCGGACGGTGTCCTCTGGCCACAGCCGTCTTCGCTCCGATCACCGGCGAGCCATTCCCACTCTATCCGGCTGTTTCGTCATATCGCGAATCGGGAATGGGTCACCCGGACGCCGTCCACCCGCCTCCCGCCGTGTCACCGTTCGACGACCGTGCGCGAGTTCATGAACTCGGAGCCGTAGGGCGGGGGCTTGTCCCCCGCCGGTCGACCCGAGACCTACCGGTACTCAGGGTCGATCGTGTTCCAGCTCGTGAATGCCGGCGGGGGACCAGCCCCCGCCCTACGGCGACGGCTCCCTCCGGCCGAGTGGGCGAAGATCAGGTTGACGCTTGTCCCCGCAAGGGGAGAGGCTGAAGATTCGTTTTACGTCTAGTACGCCGGCACCGGCTCCATGGCGAGACGCAGACGCACGAAATAGTCCCGGAAGTGCGCGAGGTCGCTCTCGGAGACCATATCAGCGACGAGGAAGCACGCCAGATCGCCGTGCTTCCAGACCCAGGCCGAGAAGCCGCTCTCGCTGACCAACGCCGGCTTATAGCGGCCGACCTGGACACGCTGCCGCTCGGGGAGGGGGAGGCCGGGCGCCGGCAGCACGACGTAGCTCAGCAGGTGCCCGTCGTCGTCGCGGTAATGGAACGCGATTCCGCGCCGCTGCTCGAGGTAGACCGGCTCGGCGTTGACGAA
>JBGPYK010000496.1:0-2815 GCA_041493245.1 Methylomirabilia bacterium
CTCGGGGACCGTTTTCATGGCGTCGAGCCGCTGGTCGAGGGCGACGCAAGCCTCGAGGTCGCCGCCGATCCCGGCGTGCGCCGCGAGCGCCGCCACCACGGCGTCGGCCGGGCCCGCGCCGCCTTCGAGGTGGACACGTACAAACGCCTCGAGCCCGCCGGCATCGCAGACCATCCCGGCCTGCGCGTACGTCTCGAATCCGAAGGAATGGGCAAAGCCTCCCGACGGAAAGAGCCCGTCAGCGAACTGCAGCACCGTCAGCAAGGCGGAGACCTCAGTCATGGCGATGCCCGGCGCCCAGAGGGACGAAGATCGCCTGGTCGCGCCGCCACGGAACGTCCAGGCGCTGCAGGAGCTGCTCCATCGCCGGGTCGTCGGGCACGAGCAGGCGGTCGCCGTCGACCGCCAGCGTGAAGTGGCGGTTGCCGACCTCGAAGGCCACGCGCAGCCCCTCCTCGCGCGTGCGCGGGCTGACCGCGAGCACCGGCTCCGCCATCGCCTCGATGACCACGTACCAGTCCCGCGCCACGTGCAGGATCTCGCCCGGCACGAGCACGCTGCCCGTAGGCAGCGCCAGCGCCAGCTCGCGCCCCCCGGACGTCGTCACCCGCCGGCGTCCCCAGCGGCGCTCCTCGGCCGTCAGGGACAGCGTGTCGCGCTCGAGCCGCGAAAGGTCCGCGTCATACACGTGCACGCGCGGATGCGTAATAATCACCGTCGGCTCGCTCACGCCGCTAGCCTACCCGCCCGTTGTTGCGGCCCACTAGAAAAGGAAGTAGCGCTGGGCCATGGGCAGAATGCGGACGGGCTCGCAGGTGAGCAGCTCGCCATCCGCGCGCACCTCGTACGTCTCAGCGTCCACCTCGATCCGCGGCAGCGCGTCGTTGTGGACCATGTCGCGCTTGCCGATCGTGCGGCAGCGCGAGACCGCCGCCGCCTGCCGCGCGAGCCCCAGCCGCCGCGGGACATCGGCGGCCAGCGCAGCCGCCGAGACGAACGTCAGCGACGTCGAGGCGAGCGCACGCCCGTAGGCGCCGAACATCGGACGCGAGAGGACAGGCTGCGGTGTCGGGATCGAGGCGTTGGGATCGCCCATGGCGGCCCACGCGATGAGACCGCCCTTCACCACCATCTCGGGTTTGACCCCGAAGAACGCGGGCTTCCAGAGCACGAGGTCCGCCAGCTTGCCGACCTCGACGGAGCCGACGTGCTCGGCCAGCCCGTGGGCGATCGCGGGATTGATGGTGTACTTGGCCACGTAGCGCTTCACGCGCCGGTTGTCGTCGCCCGGCGTCTCGCCCGGCAGGGATCCCCGCTGCCGCTTCATCTTGTCCGCCGTCTGCCACGTGCGGATGATCACCTCGCCGATCCGGCCCATGGCCTGCGAGTCCGACGACATCATGCTGATGGCCCCGAGGTCGTGGAGCACGTCCTCGGCGGCGATCGTCTCAGCGCGGATCCGCGACTCGGCGAAGGCGAGGTCCTCGGGGATCTTCGGGTTCAGGTGGTGGCACACCATCAGCATGTCGAGATGCTCGTCCATCGTGTTGACGGTGAACGGCATCGTCGGGTTGGTGGACGACGGCAGGCAGTTCGGCTCGCCGCACACGCGGATGATGTCCGGCGCGTGGCCCCCGCCGGCACCCTCGGTGTGGTAGGTATGGATCGTCCGCCCCTTGAAGGCCCGGATCGAGTCCTCGACGAAGCCCGCCTCGTTCAGCGTGTCGGTGTGGATGGCCACCTGGACGTCGTACTCGTCGGCCACGGCGAGCGCGGTGTCGATCGCGGCCGGCGTCGTCCCCCAGTCCTCGTGCAGTTTGAGCCCGATCGCGCCCGCCGCGATCTGCTCCCTGAGGGGATCCGGCGTCGAGGAGTTGCCTTTCCCGAGGAACCCGAGGTTCACGGGGAACCCCTCCGCTGCCTCCAGCATCCGGTGGATGTTCCACTCCCCGGGCGTGCACGTCGTGGCGTTGGTGCCCGTCGCAGGGCCCGTGCCCCCGCCGACCATCGTGGTGAGGCCGGCGCTGATGGCCTCCGTCACGAGCTGCGGGCAGATGAAGTGGATGTGGGTGTCGAGCCCGCCCGCCGTGACGATGCGGCCCTCGCCCGCGATGACCTCGGTACCGGCGCCCACCACCATCCCCGGCGACACGCCGGCCATGAGGTCGGGGTTGCCGGCCTTACCGATGGCCGCGATACGGCCGTCGCGGATTCCGATGTCCGCCTTCACGATGCCCCAGGTGTCCAGGACGACGGCATTGGTGATGACGAGGTCGAGCGCGCCGCCCGCCCGCGTGGCGCGCGCCGACTGCCCCATGCCGTCGCGGATCACCTTGCCCCCACCGAACTTCGCCTCCTCCCCCGGCGTCGTCAGATCGCGCTCGATCCGGATGAACAGCTCGGTGTCGGCGAGCCGCACGCGGTCGCCGGTGGTCGGCCCGTAGAGGTCTGCATACTGCCGGCGCGTCATCCGCAGGGTCATTGTAGCGGGGTCCGCGGGGACGGCTTTGATTGTAACGGGGTCCGCGAGGACGGCTTTGATTGTAACGGGGTCCGCGAGGACGGCTTTAGGCGTGGGTGGCCTGCCCAAGGTGCGACCCGGCTCCGTTGCTTTGTCCGATTCATTGTTTGGGACACCTCACTGTCATTCCCATCTCGCGAGATTGTTCAGCGCCGCCGTGCGGTCGGCGCCATCGGTCAGGCCGTTCAGCCCGAACACTTGCCGCGTACCCGCCAGCTCGACCAGCGTCACCCGCTTTTCGTCCCCCGGCTCGAACCGGACCGCGGTTCCCGCGGGCACGTTCAACCGCATCCC
>JBGPYK010000543.1:0-2493 GCA_041493245.1 Methylomirabilia bacterium
GCGTGATCGGCACCCACTTCTTCAGTCCCGCCAACGTCATGCGCCTGCTCGAGAACGTGCGCGGCGCGAAGTCCTCGAAGACGACGGTCGCGACGGCCATGGCCATCGGCCGTCGGATCGGCAAGGTGCCGGTGCTCGTCGGCGTCTGCTACGGTTTCGCGGGCAACCGGATGCTCCATCAGCGCGGCCAGCAGGCCGAGAAGCTCATTCTGGAAGGCGCGCTGCCCCACCAGGTCGACAAGGTCCTCACCGACTTCGGCCTTCCCATGGGGCCGTTCGCGATGAGCGACCTTGCGGGCCTCGACGTGGGCTGGCGCATCCGCAAGGGCCGGGGCGTGAAATCGCCGGTGGCCGACCGCATCTGCGAGCTGGGGCGCTTCGGCCAGAAGACGGGTTCCGGGTATTTCAGATACGAGAAGGGCGACCGCACGCCGATCCCCGACGCCGACGTCGAGAAGATCATCGTCGACGTGGCGACCTCCCAGGGCATCACGCGCCGCTACATCTCCGACGAGGAGATCCTGCAGCGCCTGCTCTACCCGATGGTGAACGAGGGCGCCAAGATCCTCGAGGAGAAGATCGCCATCCGGGCCAGCGACATCGACGTGATCTGGGTCTACGGCTACGGCTGGCCCGTCTACCGCGGCGGCCCGATGTTCTGGGCCGATTCGATCGGGCTCAAAGCGCTGCGCGACAAGATGCTGGAGTTCAAGAAGGCGAGCGGCGATGCGTTCTGGACGCCCGCGCCGCTCCTCGACCGCCTCGCCAACGAGGGGAAAGGATTCGTCAACGCATGAGCGCCGTCGACGTCAAGCAGCTCTCGATGCCGCTGGGCCAGGCCATGTTCACGCAGCGGTCCGTCCGTCGTCTCAAGCCCGACCCGGTGCCCGCGGAGCTGATCCACCTGCTCCTCGAGGCGGCGGTGAAAGCGCCCAACGGCGGCAACCGCCAGCCCGGACGCTTCCTCGTGGTCACCGACCGCGCGAAGATCAAGGAATTTGGCAAGCTCTATCACGAGGCGTGGTGGGCCAAGCGCAAGGAGGAGAAGGGCTGGACGAAGAAGTCCGACATCCCGGCCGACGACAAGAACTACCAGTCGGCGTCGGGCCTGGCCGACGAAATGGCGGAGGCGCCTGCCGTCTTCTTCGCGTTCACGGTTCCGCCCGGCGCAGCCAACTCCATCATCCCCGCGTGCCAGAACCTCATGCTGGCCGCGCATTCTCTCGGTCTCGGCTCGGTGCCGACTACGCTGCACCCGACGGTGATGGACCGATTCCGCGAGATGTTCGGCGTGCCCAAGGACGTGACCTTCCATTTCTGCATTCCCGTCGGGTACCCGCGCGTCGATCTCCGGCCGAGCGTGCGCCGGCCGACCGGGGAGACGTGCTTCCTGAACCGGTGGGAGGGCAAGGTGCCGTGGGCGTGAGCGAGCGCGTCGGCTTCATCGGGCTCGGCACGATGGGCGGGCCCATGGCGACGAACCTCGCCACGGCCGGCGTTCTGCTCGCCGTGCACGACACGAGTGCCGCGGCGAGCGCGGCACTGGCTACGCTCCGCGGCGTGGTCGTCGGGCCCTCGCCCGCGGAGGTCGCCGCCCAGACGACCACCCTCTTCACGTGCCTGCCGAACGACGACATCGTGCGTGCCGTCTACCTCGGCCCCAACGGTATCGCCACGGGTGCCCGCGAGGGCCTCGTGACGTGCGACTGCTCGACGGTGAGCCCCGAGACGAGCGTCGAGCTGAACCGGGCACTTGCTTCGAAGGGCGTCACGCACCTGGACACGCCGATGCTGGGCTCGCAGCCGCAGGCCGTCTCCGGCGAGATCTTCTTCATCGTGGGCGGCGACGCCGCGAAGGTGCCGACGATCGCGCCGTATCTCGAGATCATGGGCAAGCTGCACACGCACGTCGGCGGCCCGGGGATGGGCAACCGCGTGAAGCTCCTGCACAACGGGCTCGCCGCCGTCACCGCCGTCGCGGTGGCGGAGGCCCTGGCCGTCTGCGTCCAATCCGGCGTCGACCCCTACGTCTTCTACGAGGTGGTCCTCAACGGCGGCGGGATGGCCTACGGCCGCTACTTCGAGCGCCGCGCCAAGCGCATCCTGGACGGCGACTTCTCGCCGACCTTTGCCGTCGAGCTGATGCGGAAAGATGCCGGGCTCGCGCTCGATCTCGCGCGGTCGGCGAAGGTCCCGACGCCGATGCTCGAGGAAACCAAGCGCACCTACGACGAGGCGGTGCAGGGGGGATGGGGCCACGAGGACTTCTCCGCCGTGACCCACGTCATCGAGCAGCGCATCGGGCGGAGGCTCTCGGAGCGCTAGCTCGGCTCATTCGTGAATGAGCGGCGGGCGAGTCGAACGGTGACACGGCGGGAGGCGGGCGGACGGCGTCCTCTGACCACAGCGGTGTTCGCTCCGATCACCGGCGAGCCATTCCCACTCTGTCCGGCTGTTTCGTTGGATCGCGAATCGGGAATGGGTCAACCGGAC
>JBGPYK010000196.1:0-5321 GCA_041493245.1 Methylomirabilia bacterium
ACCTGCGTTCGCGCGCCCAGGCGGACGCTGTGGCGGTGGTACTCGTGCCAGATATTTTTGGTCGAGGACGGCTCGCCGAGGTTGACCACGGTGCCGGGGCCCAGGATCAGGTTGCCCGTGATCCCGAAGCTGACGTACTCCTCCTGCCAGTACTGGTAGCCGACGAAGACGTCGAGGTAGCCGGCGTCGGCCGGCGACGTCGGGGCGCCGCCGAAGAGCGGCTGCCGCCAGTTGGTCAGGCGCGCGCCGACGTCGTTGCTGATATAGAAGATATGACCCTCGTCGACCGGCGAGCGTGTCGTCGAGAAGCGCCCCTGCCGATTGGACTGCGCAAATTCATCGTCGATGAGCACGCCCTGGTCGATCGTGGTGCTGCCGATGCTGAGCATCCACACCAGGCGGTTCTTCCAGGTGACGTCCGCGCTCACTTCGCCCACGAGGGCGTCGACACCCCGCCAGCGAAGATCGGACAGCGGGTCGACGCCGGCGGACTTGAAGTTCCAGTTGCTCCAACCCGACGACACCCACACCTTGCCGGCCACGGCGATCGTCCAGTCCGGCGGAGCCGCGGGCGGCTGGGCCGACCCGGCGGCCGGCCAGATTGCGAGCGCGAGAAACGCACCGAGCGCGAGAATTTGTCGGCGCATGTCAGCTCACCTGCACGATGGCCATCATGCCGCCGTCCTCGTGACCGAGGATGTGGCAGTGGAACACCCAGGTGCCGGGGAAGTCCAGGAAGCGGGTACGCATCGTGATCGAGCCTTGGGGGGGCACGGGCGTCGTGTCCTCGTAGCTCAGCGCGTTGAAGGGCTGGTCGTTGATCTTGGTGACCTGGTAGGGATTGATGTGGATGTGGAACGGATGCGCGAGGCCGCTCGCGTTATTGATCGTCCACTCCTCGGTCGCGCCGAGGCGGGCGAACTGATCGACCCGGTTCTCGTCGAAGGGCTTGCCGTCGATCACGAATCCCTGCGACGCGAAGGTGTTCCCCCCGGGGCCCAGGATCTGGAAGGTGATGGTGCGCTGTCGATCGACGGCGACGCTCCGCAGATCCACGAAGGGCAGCAGCGTGGTCGGCAGCGGCTCCGGCGGCTGGGCCGGTCCCGTCACGACCAGGTAGGCCATGGTGACCGGAGGCAGCGTTCCCTGCGGCGTCTGGAGATCCTGGTAGGTCACCTGATAGACGCCGGGGCGGCCGCCCTGGACCAGGATATCGCGCCGCTGCGCCGTGGCGATCGGCACCGTGTCGAGCGTCACCGCGGTCGCCAGCGTGTTCCCGTCTTGGGCGATCAAGGTCATCGGATGGCCCTGGATCTGGATATTCCAAAGCGAGCTGACGGAGGCGTTCAGGAGCCGCCAGCGCTGCGTCTCGCCCGGAGAGATGAACATGAGCGGGGTGAGCGAGCCGTTGACCAGGACGGTGCCGGAGCCCACGGTCGCGTTGGGGTGGACGTCGGGTATCCGGCCGTTGGAGACGACCGTGCGCTGCAGGATGAGTGATCGCTCGGGCAACCCGGCGATGCCGGGGATCCGGTCGATGTCGCCCTCGATGATGATCAGCCCCGTGAGCCCCTTGAAGACCTGGTTCGCCGCCAGGGTATGGAAGTGCGGATGATAGAAGTACGTGCCTCCCGGGTGGTCCCTGGGGATCGTGTACTCGTAGTGGAACCGTTGCCCGGGAAAGATATGCAGCAGCACGTTGTCCGACGGCGTGAGGGGCGACACGTGGAAGCCGTGCACGTGGATGTTGGTCGGCTCCGGGAGGTCGTTGACCAGCTCGACTTGCAGGACGTCTCCCGGCCGGACGTGCAGGGTCGGCCCCGGGGATATCCCCTCGTAGACCCAGCCGATGGCCGGCTGGTTCTCGATGATCGTCTCCGTCTCGGCCGCGCGCAGCGTCGTCGTGAGGAATCCGTTCGCGCTGCTCCGCACCGGCGGCTCGTAGAAGTAACTGCCGGTCGGCGTGGAGTGGGCGGAGGATCCGAGGCCGAGGGCGGCGAGAGTCCCGGCGCCGAGACCCAGGAACTTTCGACGGGACATGGTCAGGTCGGGGTATTGGCCTTGTGTAATCATGGGAGCCACTCTAACGGAGGCGCCGGCGGCTCTGCAAGATTTGCCGGGCCGCCCCTTACGGCGATTGCAGCGTGATCGCTTCCTCGGCCAGCGCGCTCGCCACCTTGGCCTTCCGCACCGCGTCGGCGTGGTCGCGCTTGGTCTTGGCGTTCTCGTGATGCGCCTTCGCCTCGGCCACCAGCTTCTTGGCGTCGTCGACGAGGCCGCGCGTGTCGGCCGTGGCCTTCGTCTCCGCCTTGCGGATCAGCTCCTCCGCCTGCTTGATGACGATGGGGCAGGTGAAGGCCCAGGCCGGCGTGACAACGCTCAGCGAGACGACGGCCAGCGTGACGAACAGTCCCAATCTTCTCATGAGCGCGCGCTCCTCGCGGGGGGTGGGATGGTCGGGGTGAGAGGATTTGAACCTCCGGCCCCCTGCTCCCAAAGCAGGTGCGCTACCAGGCTGCGCTACACCCCGAAATCAGACGCCGAGATCAGGAGTATAGCATCCGGTCAGCACGCGTTTGGCGAGGGCGGCGGCCCGCGCGCGGTGGCTCACGCCCTCCTTCTCCGCGTCGGTCAGCTCGCCGAACGTGCGCGCGAGCGGCGGATAGTAGAAGAGGGGATCGTAGCCGAAGCCGCCCGTTCCGCGCGGCGCCCGCGTGATCGTGCCCTCCACGACGCCCTCCACCACGGACTCGCGGCCGGTGTCATCCACGATGGCCATCACGCAGCGGAAGCGCGCGGTGCGCCGGCCGTCGGGCACCTCCCGCAGCGCGGCGAGCAGCGTCGCGCAGCGGCCGGTGTCGTCAAGACCAGGACCGCCGTAGCGCGCCGAGCGAATGCCGGGCGCGCCGTCGAGGGCATCCACTTCGAGCCCCGAGTCGTCGGCCAGCGCCCACGCGCCAGTCAGCCGCACCGCCGCGCGCGCCTTGAGCAGGGCGTTACCGCGATACGTCGTCTCTGTCTCCCCAGGCAGCGTCGCCCCCGGGTAATCGGCGAGCGCGCGAATCTCGAACCCCACATCCCCGAGCAGCCCTCGGAGCTCGCGCACCTTCCCTGGGTTCAGCGTGGCGAGAACAAGCACTCTCGTTTATTCATGAACTCGCACACGGTCGTCGTACGGTGACACGGCGGGAGGTGGGCGGACGGCGTCCGGTTGACCCATTCCCGATTCGCGATCCAACGAAACAGCCGAAAAGATTGGGAATGGCTCGCCGGTGAACGAAGCGAAGACGGCTGTGGTCAGAGGACGCCGTCCGCCCCCCTCCCGCCGTGTCACCGTACGACTCGCGCGTCGGCTACAGGGTAAAACTGCGCTGGTCACGCGCGGCCCGCGCGCGGCGCTGGAGCGCCACGAGCTGCCGGATCCCCTGGTCGGCGAGGTTCAGGAGCAGGTCGAGCTGCGCCCGCGCGAACGGCGTCTGCTCGGCCGTCCCCTGCACCTCCACGAACTCGCCCCCGCCCGTCATGACCACGTTCATGTCGACCTCGGCGGCCGAGTCTTCGACGTAGTTGAGGTCGAGGACCGGCTGGCCCTTGACGATGCCCACGCTCACCGCCGCCACGCAGTCGCGGAGGACGGCGGCCGGGTCGACGCCCCGGACGCGGGCGACGGCATCACTGAGCGCGATGAACGCGCCGGTGATGGCCGCGGTGCGCGTGCCCCCGTCGGCCTGGATCACGTCGCAGTCGAGCCAGATGGTGCGCTCACCCAGTTTGCCGCGGTCCACGACGGCGCGCAGGGCGCGGCCCACCAGGCGCTGGATCTCCTGCGAGCGGCCGCTGGGGCCACGGATCTCGCGGGGCGTCCGCGTGTTGGTCGCGCGCGGGAGCATCGCGTACTCGGCCGTCACCCATCCCACGGCCTGCCCCTTCAGGAACTGCGGCACCTTGTCCTCGACCGAGGCCGTGCAGATCACCTTCGTCATCCCGAACTCGACGAGCACCGACCCCTCGGGGTGCGCCAGGAAATCGCGCGTGACGACGACGGAGCGCAGCGCGTCGGGCGCGCGGCCGTCGGGGCGCGGCGCCGGCGCGGCGGTCACTTCGGCCGTCCCACCACCTGGCGCAGCCGCTGGTCCCAGGCACGCTTGTACTCGGCGAGCGCGGCGGCGATCGCCCGCGCGATGTCGTCGCGGTAGCGCGAGTCGCGGAGCTTCCGCTCCTCCTTGGGGTTCGTCACGAACCCGATCTCGATGAGGATCGCGGGCATCGCGGCGCCGCCGAGGACGTAGAACCCCGCCTGCTTCACACCGCGGCTCGGGATGCGGAGCGACTGCGTCATCGAGTCCTGCACGACCTCCGCGAGCCGCGACGATTCCTCCTGGAACTCCGACTGCGCGAGGTCCCACAGGATCGTCTTCACCACGTCGGCGCGCCCGCGGGCCGTCGGCTTCTCGAGCTGGACGACGCTGTTCTCGAGCGCGGCCACCTGGCGGGCGGCGTTGTCGGTCGCCTCCGACGACAGGAAGTAGGTCTCCACCCCCTCGGAGGCCACCTCGCGGTGGGCGTTGGCGTGGATCGAGACGAAGACGTCGGCCTGCGCGCGATTGGCGAAGCTCGTCCGATCGCGCAGGGGCACGAAGTGGTCGCCGTCCCGCGAGAGCAGGATCTTGATGCCGAGCCGCTGTTCTACCAGGCGCGCCGCGCGCTTGGTGACGTCGAGGACCAACTCCTTTTCCATGAGCCCGGTCGGCCCCGTGGCGCCCGGATCGTGGCCGCCGTGGCCGGCATCGAGGACCATGACCCGCAACGGCGTCGTCGTGGCCCGCGCGTCCCGCTCCGGTCCGCCGCCGGGACGCATGAAGTCCAGGACGAGGCGGGACGGGTCGGCCAGCGTGCTGGCGCGCAGCTCGCCCGGCGCGCCGTCGAAGATCACCCGGAGCACCGCGTCGGCGCCCCCGCGTTCCAGCCGCACCTCGTCGACGAAGCCGTCCCGGATCTCCACGGCGCGCGCGCTGCCGGCCAGCCGCGTCACCCGGATGCTCACGTCCCGCGCGCCGCCGGGCTCCGGCCGGTGCGTGACGGGCGCCGAGGTCTCGAGCACGACCCGGGTGAACGACGGGTACGAGCGGAAGCGCACCTCCTGCAGGGTCGCGGCACCGCCGGCCGGCGCCGTGGGTGGAATCGCCGCGGCCGGAGCGGAGACGGCGGCGGCAACGGGTGGCGCCGGCTTGGATTCCACCTTCGCCGGCGCGGTGGCGGTGAGCTTCGGCATCACGCGGTCAACAAAGCTCTCGGGGACCAGCCAGATACCCTCGAGGACG
>JBGPYK010000218.1:0-4991 GCA_041493245.1 Methylomirabilia bacterium
CTCGAATCTCCTCGAGCTGCTGGCCATCCTGCAGATCTCCGCCGCGCTCTGCTACACGTTCGGCGTCATGGTCGGCGACACGCGCCAGGGCTGGGCCGTGCTGGCGGCCATGACCGTCATCTTCGTCGGCCTGCTCGCCGTTTGCGTGGTCGCCGAGCAGAACGGCCACATGTTCGTGAAGCAGGGCGTCGATCACACGGCGACCGCGCTCCAGTCGGGCGGCAACATGGAGGGCAAGGAAGTACGCTTCGGCATCGCCAACTCGGCGCTGTGGGCGACGGCGACGACCGCGGCCTCCAACGGATCGGTCAACTCGATGCACGATTCCTTCACGCCAATCGGAGGCCTGGTGCCGATGTGGATGATCCAGCTCGGCGAGGTCATTTACGGCGGGGTGGGCTCCGGGCTCTACGGGATGCTGGCGTTCGCGATCATCGCCGTCTTCGTCGCCGGGCTGATGGTCGGCCGCACGCCTGAATACCTGGGCAAGAAAATCGAAGCCTACGAGATGAAGATGTCGTCCCTGATGATTCTCATCCCGCCGGCGGTCGTCCTGATCGGCACGGCCGTCGCCGTCGTGAGCCCGCTGGGCAAGGCCGGGCTGGCCAACCCCGGCGCCCACGGCTTCAGCGAGGCGTTGTACGCGTTCTCGTCGGCCGGCAACAACAACGGCAGCGCCTTCGCTGGGCTGAGTGCGAACACGCCGTTCTACAACACGGCGCTCGGGTTGGCCATGCTCTTCGCCCGCTACTGGCTGGCGGTCCCCGCCCTGGCCATCGCGGGTTCCCTGGCCCGGAAGAAGATCGTCCCGGCCGGACCGGGCACGCTGCCTACGCACACGCCGCTGTTCGTCGGGCTGCTCGTCGGCGTGGTCATCCTGGTCGGTGCTCTGACCTTCGTCCCTGCGCTCGCGCTCGGGCCGATCGTCGAACATCTCACGCTGATCGTTGCGAAGTGAGGATGAACCCATGGCAAGCACGGTAAAGACCCGTGCCCTATTCGACACGTCGATCGTCAGGCAAGCGATCGTGGACTCGTTCCGCAAGTTGACGCCCCGGCGTCAGGTGCGGAACCCGGTCATGTTCGTCGTCTATGTGGGGTCCATCCTGACGACACTGCTGTGGCTCCAGGCCCTCGTCGGTAAGGGCGAGGCGCCGGGCTGGTTCATCTTCTGGGTGTCGGTGTGGCTGTGGTTCACCGTGCTCTTCGCCAACTTCGCCGAGGCGATGGCCGAGGGACGGGGCAAGGCCCAGGCGGCGTCACTCCGCAAGGCCCGGGGTGATCTGCAGGCGAAGCGGCTCCGCCGGCCTCAGCGCGGCGCGGAGTACGAGGCCGTGTCGGCCTCGGCGCTGCGCAAAGGCAACGTCGTGCTGGTCGAGGCCGGCGATTTCATCCCCGCTGACGGCACGGTCATCGAGGGCGTGGCCTCGGTGAACGAGGCCGCGATCACCGGCGAGAGCGCGCCGGTGATCCGCGAGAGCGGGGGCGACCGCAGCTCGGTCACCGGCGGCACGCAGGTGCTGTCGGACTGGCTCATCGTGGAGGTCACCGCGAACCCGGGCGAGGCGTTCCTCGACCGGATGATCTCGCTCGTCGAGGGCGCCAAGCGGCAGAAGACGCCGAACGAGATCGCGCTCGACATCCTGCTCGCGGCGATGACGATCATCTTCCTCCTGGCCACGGCCACGCTCCTGCCGTTCTCGCTCTACAGCGTGGGGGCGGCGGGGCAGGGCTCACCGGTGACGGTGACCGTGCTCGTGGCCCTGCTCGTGTGCCTGATCCCCACGACCATCGGCGCGCTGCTGCCGGCGATCGGCATCGCCGGCATGGACCGTATGATCCAGAAGAACGTCATCGCCATGTCGGGCCGGGCCGTGGAAGCCGCCGGCGACGTTGACGTCCTCCTGCTCGACAAGACGGGCACGATCACGCTCGGCAACCGTCAGGCGACGGCCTTCTTCCCCGCGCCCGGCGTCGCCGAGCGCGACCTGGCCGACGCGGCCCAGCTCGCCTCCCTCGCGGACGAGACGCCCGAGGGCCGCAGCATCGTCGTCCTGGCCAAGGAGAAATACGGGATCCGGAAGCGGGACGTCGCCAAGATAGGTGCCACGTTCGTGCCGTTCACGGCGCAGACGCGGATGAGCGGCGTGGACATGAACGGGCGCCAGGTCCGCAAGGGCGCCGCCGACTCGATCGAGGCTCACGTCAAACGCGTGGGCGGCACCGTTCCCCCCGAGGTTCGCGCCACCGTCGAGACCATCGCGAAGGCCGGCGCCACGCCGCTCGTGGTCGCGGACGGCGCGAAGGTGCTCGGGGCCATCCAGCTCAAGGACATCGTCAAGGGCGGCATCCGAGAGCGGTTCGCCGAGCTGCGGCGTATGGGCATCCGGACGGTCATGATCACGGGCGACAACCCGCTGACGGCGGCGGCCATCGCCGCCGAGGCGGGCATCGACGACTTCCTTGCCGAGGCGACTCCGGAGGCGAAGCTCAAGCTCATCCGGGACCTCCAGGCCGAGGGGCGGCTCGTCGCGATGACGGGCGACGGCACCAACGACGCGCCCGCGCTCGCGCAAGCGGACGTCGCCGTCGCCATGAACACCGGCACCCAGGCGGCCAAGGAAGCCGGCAACATGATCGACCTCGACTCCAACCCGACCAAGCTGCTCGAGGTGGTCGAAACCGGCAAGCAGATGCTCATGACCCGAGGCGCGCTGACGACGTTCAGCATCGCCAATGACGTGGCCAAGTACTTCGCGATCATCCCGGCGGCGTTCGCCACAACCTATCCGGCGCTCAACGCGCTCAACATCATGCATCTCGCGACCCCCCAGAGCGCGATCCTGTCCGCCGTCATCTTCAATGCGTTGATCATCGTCGCGCTGATCCCGCTCGCCCTGAAGGGCGTCCGCTACCGGGCGCTCGGCGCCGCCGCCGTCCTGCGCCGCCATGTGTGGCTCTACGGAGTCGGCGGCATCATCATCCCCTTCCCGGGCATCAAGCTGATCGACCTGATCCTCGTGGCCCTGGGTCTAGCGTAGAGGAGCCGACGACATGCTTGCTCACCTTCGTGCTGCGATCGTCTCGCTCGTCCTGCTCTCGGTCGTGACCGGTATCGCCTATCCCGCGATCGTCACCGCCATCGCCCAGGCGGTCTTCCCGCGCCAAGCCAACGGCAGCCTGATCGTCAAGGATGGCAAGGCCGTCGGCTCGGCGCTGATCGGGCAGCCCTTCGACGACCCGAAGTACTTCTGGGGCCGCCCGTCGGCGACCAGCCCGTTCGGATACAACGCGGGCGCCTCGTCGGGCTCGAATCTCTCCCCGACGAATCCGGTCCTGATCAAGGCCGTCCAGGAGCGCGTCGACGCGCTTCGAACGGCCGATCCAGGTAACGCCGCGCCGGTCCCCGTCGACCTCGTGACGGCCTCGGGCAGCGGCCTCGATCCCCACATCAGCCCGGCCGCAGCGCTCTACCAGGTGCGGCGCGTCGCCAAGGCGCGCGGCCTCGACGAGCCGCGGGTCCGTCAATTGATCGAGCAGCACACGGAAGGCCGGCAGCTGGGCTTCCTCGGCGAGCCGCGGATCAACGTGCTCGCATTGAACCTCGCACTCGACGGCAAGTAGAGCGCCCGTTCGGAGGACCATACATGGCTCGCAACGTGATCGTGGCCGGCTGCGGCCTCCTGCTCGCGACGGCCGGACCGGCGCTCGCGCAGCCTCCTGTCGGTGTCCCCGCCGGCCGCGCGCCGGTGCCCGAAACCTTTGCGCAGGCCTCCGCCCAGGAGCAGGCGCCCAAAGAGGCTGAGCCTGACCGTTGGTTGCTGATGGATCTCTTGAAGGATACGTGGCTCGGCCGGAGTCTTGAGTCGTCCGGTGCCCAGGTGTACGGCTGGATCCAGCAGGGCTTCGCCGGGAACATCGACAGCCCCCGGGATCGCGTCAACTTCGGCACCAACTACGGCTGGCGATCGAACGATTACCGGTTGAACCAGGCGTACTTGATCTTGGAAAACACGCTCGAGCACGAAGGGAAGTGGAACCTCGGCTATCGCGTCGACTTCCTCGTCGGTCATGACGCCCCCTTCTTCGTCGCCAACGGGCTGTTCAGTAGCTTCACGGGCTTCGATTCGACCTCGGGGGTTGGAGTGGACGGCCCGAAGAGCTTTCGAGAAGTGAATCGCATCGGCATCGACCTGCCGCAGTTCTATCTGGAGGCCCACCTCCCTCGCCTCCTCACCGAAGGCGGGATCGACATCCGGGCCGGCAAGTTCTACACGTATATGGGCCGGGAAGTGTACCCGGGCGCGGATACCGATTTCTATTCGCGCGCCTACGAGAACGTCTATGCGACCCCCTTCACCCATACCGGTGTCATGGCCACGTTACATGCGACGTCCACCCTCGACGTGATGGCAGGTATCGTGCGGGGGTGGGATGTGTTTGTCGACAACAACGACATGGTGAGCTTCCACGGCGGGCTCATCTGGAACTCCCCGGACAAGCGCTACAACTGGACGACGGTCTGGATCACGGGGCCGGAGCAGCCCGACAACAATCGCGATTACAGAACTCTGATCAGCAGTTATCTGACGGCCAAGCTCGGCCCCGGCGATGCGTGGCTGGTTTCCGCCGGCGGCCATCTCGGCTACGAGTCGAACGGGGCCGTGGACGCCGCGACGGGTCGCAAGAAGGACGCGAAGTGGTACGGCCCCACGGTCAATCTCTTCTACAACGCCGACCCGAAGCTGAGGCTGGGTACGCGGGTCGAGTGGTTCCGCGACGAGCAGGGCACCCGGACGGGCCAGCTCGGACGCCCGGGCTTCGCCGCGAACTTCTTCGACGTGACGATGGGGATCACCTACAAGCCCGTCCGTAGCGTGATCATCCGGCCGGAGCTTCGCGTCGACTGGTCCCCCGACTCCCGGCCCTACAACAACCAGACCGGCAAGGTCCAGTTCGTACCTGCGATCGACGTGATCGTGAGATTTTGA
>JBGPYK010000410.1:0-3378 GCA_041493245.1 Methylomirabilia bacterium
GAGTGGGAATGGCTCGCCGGTGATCGGAGTGAAGACCGCTGTGGTCAGAGGACGCCGTCCGCCCCCCTCCCGCCGGGTCACCGTTCGGCGCGCGCGTCGCTCGTTCATGAATCTTTCGGTTAAGGAGGTCACGCATGAAGGTGACGGCCGTCACGCCGTTCCTCGTCGATCCGGGATACGGGAAGAATTGGCTGTTCGTCAAGGTGGAGACCGCCGACGGTCTCCACGGCTGGGGCGAGTGCTATACCCAGGCCGATCGGGACCAGTCGATCGCCGCTCACGTGCGGCAGCTCGGGCGCTATCTCGTCGGCCGCGACGCCGGGCACATCCGCCACTTCACGCACTGGGCCTACCACGACTTCGCGTCCAAGCGTGGCGCCATGGAGTTCTGGAGCGCCGTGAGCGGGATTGAGCAGGCGCTCTGGGACCTGGCCGGCAAGCGTCTCGGGGTGCCCGTGGTGAATCTCCTCGGCGGGCCCTGCCGCGAGCGGATCCGCGTCTACGCCAACGGCTGGTACTCCGGCGCCAAGACGCCGGACGCCTACGCGGCGAAGGCGAAGGCGACGGTGGCCCGGGGCTTCACCGCGCTCAAGTTCGATCCGTTCCCGGGCCCGTGGCGTACCCACATCTCGCGCGACGCCGAGCGCCAGGTCGTCGAGACCGTGCGCGCCGTACGGGAGGCGGTGGGCCCGGGGGTGGATCTCCTGATCGAGGTCCACCGGCGGCTGGCGCCCATGCACGCCGTCCGGGTGGCCCGCCTCCTCGAGCCCTTCGATCCGTTCTGGTACGAGGAGCCTGTTTCGGCCCGAGACCTGGGCGCCTTGGCCGAGTGCCGGCGCGAGATCCGGATACCCATCGTCACCGGCGAGGAGCTGTACACGCGCTTCGAGTTCCGCGAGGTGTTCGAGCGCCGCGCCGCCGACATCATCAACCCCGACGTGTGCAACGTGGGAGGCATCGAGGAGCTGCGCGAGATCGCGGCCATGGCCGAGGCCTACCACGTGGTCGTCTCGCCCCACAACTACAACAGCACGACCGTCGGCCTCGCCGCCACCCTCCACGTCTCGGCGGCCATCCCCAACTTCCTGATCACCGAATACTTCGTGAACTTCGAACCCCGCGCGGCGGAGGTCGCGGTGACTCCCTTTCGGGTCGAAGGCGGTTACCTCGCGGTGCCGACGGCGCCGGGGCTCGGCATCGATCTCCGGGAAGACGTGCTCGCGCGCTACGCCTACCGGGAGTTCCCGGCGCGGACGATTCCGACGCCGCGGGACGAGGGGCCGTAGCCGGTCAGCGCCTGCGTCCGAGGGTTGAGTCCTGCGGTATGACCAGTTATACTTTGGTCATGAAGACCGCGATCTCGATCCCCGATGACCTGTTCCGTGCGGTCGAAGCGTGCTCGCGCCGGCTCAAGCTCTCGCGGAGCCGGCTCTTCGCCAGCGCCGCGCGCGAGTATCTGGCCCGGCACGGGACCGCCGATGATCCGACCGACGCCTGGAACCAGGCGATTGCCGAGGCCGGTCAGCCTGGTGAGGAGCCCGCAGCGATCGCTTTGCGCAGGCGTGGCAAGGCCGTCATCAAGGCGACCATGTCGAAGCGACGGTGATTCGACGCGGCCAGATCTGGTGGATGGACTTCGCGGAGCCGCGTGGCTCCGAACCCGGCTACCGCCACCCCGTTCTGGTGCTGCAGCGGGACGAGGTTAACGCCAGCCGCATCAGCACCGTCGTCGTGTGCGTGCTGACGAGCAACGTCGCACTGGCCAAGGCACCCGGAAACACACTACTGCCCAGGCGGCGGACCGGATTGCGTCACGATTCGGTCGCGAACGCGTCGCAGATCGCGACGGCCAATCGATCGGACCTCGAGGAGCTGATCGGCACGCTGCCCCGCGGGCTCATGGACGCCGTCGATCAAGGCGTCGGGTGGTTCCTCCAACTCGGCTGAGCCTACTCAGCCATCGGCTCGCGTTACCGGTTCGCGGGCGGGACGGGTCGGCCTCTGCGGGCGATGAATTCGGGGAAGGCTTCCTCGGCCTTGGCGCCCCTGACGACCTGGGTCGTGTAGTCGCGCTCCAGGGCCCATTGTTCCTCGAGGCTGCGTCCCATGTGCTTGAGGAGCAGCGCCTTCACGCCCATGACCGCGTCGCGACGGTTGTTGGCGATCATGGTCGCCAGCTCCATGGTCTTCTGCCGCAGTTGCGCACACGGCACCAGGTGATTGAGCAGACCGATGCGCTGGGCTTCTTCCGCCTCGACCACCCGCGCGGAGAACAGCAGCTCTTTGGCGATCGGCCACCCCACCTGGTTGGGCAGGGTCCAGGTGCTGTTGATGCGGCCATAGGCGGCGGCCAGGAAGCGAAAGCGGGAATGTTCGCAGCCCACCCGCATATCCAGTGACGAGGCCAGCACCGCGGCCCCGCCGTACGCGAGGCCGTTCATCATCCCGATCGTCGGCTTGGCGGACGCGCTGATCTCGTAGCTCCCACGGCGGACGACGGCGGTGCGCGCGTCCAGCTCCTCCTGCGTGTACCTGCGATCGTTCTCGCGCTGCTCGTGGATGTCGCCGCCCGCGGAGAAGGCGCGGTCCCCGGCGCCGGTGACGACGATGCAGCCGATGGCCGGGTCCGCGTCCATCTGCTTGACGGCATCGTGCAGCTCCAGCGAGAGCTGCCGGTTCATGGCGTTGAGCTGCTCCGGACGATTCAGGGTGAGAATCGCCACTCCGGTTTCTTTTTCGACCAGGATGTGCTCGTAATTCATCACACTCTCCCACCGCACGCGGTCGTCATATGACACCGCGCTGCGCCAGATCGGCGATCTGCGACTTGGTGTAGCCGATGGACCCGAAGATCTCCTCGTTGTCCTGGCCCAACTCGGGAGCGGCGGTCCGGATGGGCAGGCGCTGGTCACCATGCGAGACGGGATGGCCCAGGATGGTGAGATCGCCGAGTGCAGGCGAGTGGACGGGCTGCGCCATCTGCAGGTGGCGCACCTGGGGATCGGCAAAGGACTCGTCGACCCGATAGATCGGGCCGCACGGCACGCCCGCGTCGTTCAGGATCTTGATCCAGTCCGCGCTCGTTTTCTGCCGCGTGACCGGCATGAGCACCTCCATGATGACGTCCCGATTGCTCGAACGCGCCCGGGAGGTGGCGAAGCGCTGATCGGTCAGCAAGTCCGGACGCTCGATGGCGCGGCAGAACCGCGTGTATAGCTCATCGCCACTCGCGGCGATGTTGATGTGGCCGTCCTTCGTCTCGAAAACGCCGGTGGGAATCCCCGTGGGATGGTTGTTCCCCGCCTGCGGCGGAATCTCGCCGCCGACTAACCAGCGTGACGCCTGGAAGTCGAGCATGGAGAGCATCGCCTCGAGCAA
>JBGPYK010000538.1:0-2518 GCA_041493245.1 Methylomirabilia bacterium
AGCGTCGCGAAGATCTCGTTGGAAATCGTGAACTGAGCGGCCAGCACGAGACCGAGGGCGGCTACGAAGATACGGGCCGACAGCCGCCCCATCAGGTGCCGCACCGCCAAGTGCACCGCCAGCGGCACGAGGGCGACGAAGGCCAGGTGGACGTGGCTCGTGAGCTGACCGAGCACGTAAGTAGAAAACCCGAAGACGTACCCGCCGGCGAGCGCCGGCCAGAACTCACCGGTCAGGCCCCGGCAGAGCACGAAGCAGCCCCAGGCGGCGAGCGCCGGCGCCAGCAGGACCAGGATGTTGTAGGCGACCACCGGACCGGCCGTCGTGGTCACGGGCGCCATGACGAGGCTGAGGCCGGGCAACGACGTGGCCCAGGCGAGGTTGTAACCGGTCGGCGCCCAGACGACGTCGGTCAGAAACGGGTGCAGCCGGTGACCGATCGCGTGCGGCCACCACGCCAGGAACCACATCAAGTCAACGGGATCGGACGGCGTGCCGACGTACAGCTCGGTCGGGCGGAACAGGACGCCGAGACCGAAGAAGAGGATCGACAGCGTCACGTAGACGACGAAGGCGGCGAGCAAGCTCAACGCTCGGTGGAGTATGTCAGATGCGCGCACGCGGTGCTACCATGTCGGACCATGACTGACACGACGATTCGCGTGGGGTTCGTGGGAGCGGGGAAGAATACCCGGGAGCGGCATATCCCGGGGTTCCAGAAGCTGTCGGGCATCGAGTTTGTGGCCGTCGCCAATCGCACGAAGGAGTCGGGCGAGCGCGTGGCGAAGGAGTTCGGCGTCGGCCGGGTCTACGACGACTGGCGGGAGCTGATCCGGGCCCAGGACGTCGACGCGATCTGCATCGGAACGTGGCCGAACATGCACCGCGAGATCACCGTGGCCGCTCTCGGAGCGGGCAAGCACGTGCTCTGCGAGGCGCGCATGGCCGTGGACGCCGCCGACGGGCGGCGCATGCTCGACGCGTCGCGCCGGGCGCCGCAGCTCGTCGCCCAGCTCGTTCCCGCGCCCCACACGCTCGAGGTCGATCCGACGCTGCGGACGCTGCTCGCCGAGGGCTACGCCGGCGAGGTGCTCACCGTCGAGCTGCAGGCGGCCCAGGGCCGGTTCGTCGAGCGCGACGCGCCGATGCACTGGCGCCAGGACATCACGCTCAGCGGCCACAACGTCCTCAACATGGGGATCTGGTACGAGGCGATGATGCGCTGGCTCGGGCCGGCGCGCCGGGTGATGTCGATGACCAAGGTCGCGGTGCCGCGCCGTCGTGACGCGGGCGGCGCCTGGCACGAGGTGCGCGTGCCCGATCACGTGGACATCCTGGCCACGCTGGCGAGCAGCGCCGTCGCCCACCTCCGCTTCAGCTCCATCGCGGCGCTGGCTCCCGCCAGCGAGGTATGGATCCACGGCACCGAAGGCACGCTCAGGCTCGAGGCCGACGCTAAGCGTCTTTCCGGCGGCCGGCGCGGCGACAAAGCGCTGAGCGAGATCCCGATTCCCGCGGAGCGACGCATCGGCTGGCGCGTCGAAGAGGAGTTCGTCAACGCCGTCCGCGGCCGCGAGAAGGTCACCCACACGAACTTTGAGGACGGCGTGCGCTACATGGAGTTCACCGACGCGGTCGCGAAGAGCGCCGCGTCCGGTCAGGCCGTCGATGTCGCGGAACTCTGAGGCTCGCGGCGAGGGTCAGGAGGAGCGGCGCCGCTTCGGCGGGAGCGTGTGGCGCTCGAAGTGCTGGGGCAGGACCACGCGCGTCCTCGGTGAGGTCGCTTTGACCTCGTTCACGAAGACCTGAGCTTCGCGCAATCGCTCCTCCTGGGGCGCGCCGTAGGGGAACGACTGCTCGTCCCAGTGGGTCGCGAACACGAGCCGGGGTAAGCCGAGCGCCCGCATGAGCCGCGCCGTGTAGTCGTGGATCTCGAGGCGCTGGCGGGCGGCCGCGATCATCGCCACGTCGGGGCGCAGACCGGCGACCTCGCGCTCGATGTAGTTCATGGAGCCGAACCAGAGGATCTCGTAACCGCCCAGCCGCAGCAAGTAGGCGAGCGTGCCGCCTTCCACGTCGCTCCCCAGGCGCCGCGGGCCGCGGAAGTCGCGCGGCACCACACGGGAGTCGAAGAAGTGCTTGCCGTTCAGCGCCGAGTGCAGGCTCGGGATGACTCGCACGGAGAAGCCGCTGAACGCGTAGTCCTCGCCGCCGCGCACGCTGACAAGCTGGGACTCCGGCACCCCGCCGGCGCGCGCGAGGTTGGTCGTGCTCTCCGTGCCGATGACGGTGGCGCCGGTCTTCCGCGCGATGTACGGCATGTCCAGCGTGTGGTTGAAGTGCGAGTGGGAGTGCAGGATGAAGTCAGCGCGGGTGATGTGGGCGTCGACCGTGGACAGGTCCGAGACGAGATCGTCGTCGGGCCCGAACACGGGGCGCGTGTCGCCGGGCAGGGCGGGCGTCGTGTAGGTCCCGAACTGTCCGGTGACGCGCAGGCGCGACAGGTAGGGGTCGACCA
>JBGPYK010000032.1:0-12731 GCA_041493245.1 Methylomirabilia bacterium
CCGCCTCTCCAGGGGACCAAGGTCCACTCGCTCGCTAGGAGGAGAATCTTCGCGCAACGATGACGGCGTTGTGGCCGCCGAAGCCGAAGGAATTGTTGAGGATCGCGTTGACCTTTACCTCGCGCGCCTTGTTCGGCACGTAGTCGAGGTCACAATCGGGGTCAGGATGCTCATAGTTGATGGTGGGCGGGACAATGTTGTCCTGCATCGCCATGGCGCAGATAATCATTTCGACGGAACCGGCGGCCCCGAGCAAATGGCCGGTCATGGATTTGGTGGAACTCACGGGCGTTTTTTTCGCCTGCGCGCCGAAAACGGTTTTGATCGCCGCCGTCTCAAATTTGTCGTTCATCGGCGTGGAGGTGCCGTGGGCGTTGATGTAGCTGATGTCTTCAGGATTCATGCGCGCGCTTTTCAGCGCCAGACTCATGCAACGCGCGGCGCCCTCGCCCTCCGGAGCCGGCGCGGTCATGTGGTAGGCGTCGGCGGTGGCGGCGTAGCCGGCGACTTCGCAATAAATCCGCGCGCCGCGTTTTTTGGCGCGTTCGAGTTCTTCCAAGACCACGATGCCCGAGCCTTCGCCCATGACGAAACCGTCGCGCTCGGCATCGAACGGGCGGCTGGCGCGCTGCGGTTCGTTGTTGCGGCAACTCATCGCTCGCATCGCGCAAAACGCGCTGATGCCGAGTCGCGTGATGGCGGCTTCGCTGCCGCCGCAGACCATCACGTCGGCCTCGCCATAGCGGATGCATTTCCATGCTTCCCCCATCGCATGCGTGGCACTGGAACACGCGCTGACGGACGACCAGCTTGGCCCGCGCAGTCCGAGTTCCATCGAGACGTAACCCGCGCCCATGTTGGCGATGAGCATGGGAATCGTGAATGGCGAGACGCGGCTCGGCCCTTTTTCGAGCAAGAGGCTGTGTTGGTCTTCCAGCGTTTCGAGTCCGCCGATGCCCGAGCCGATGATGACGCCGATGCCGTCGCAATTTTCTTTTGGAAGATCGAGCTGGGAGTCTGCAACGGCCAGTTTGGAAGCGGCGACGCTGAACTGCGTGTAGCGGTCAGTGCGCCGAACCTCCTTGTGGTCGACGTATTTCTTGGGATCGAAGTCTTTGATCTCCGCCGCAATCTGACAATCGAACGCCGACGCATCCCAGCGCGTGATGCGGTCAATGCCGGATTTCCCTGAACAAATATTCCCCCAAAACGTCTGAAGATCGCTGCCTAAAGCGGTGACAACGCCAAGCCCCGTAACGACAACGCGTCTTTCTTCCATGATCGTTATTGGTATCCTAATGACAGGGTGTCGAGTAATGCCTCGCCGCAGACGTCGGCGGCACAGAGCCGGCCCTCGAAGTCGTCGACGGAGCGATCGGTCGACCATGGATGAGCCACCATCTGCCGCTTCATGGCCGTGATCGCTGACGAACGCCGGGCGGCGGGAAAGGCCAGGACGGGGGGACACTTGACGGAGCCATCGCGCCCTGAATCTAGACGACGTCGTCCAGTCTGCCTATTGGACTTTAGTCCACCCCGACGGCTCTGCCCCCGTTCACGCCCGCCGTGAACGAAACGCGTCGCCTTTTCCACGGCCCGGCCGGCCTCATACGACCAAGTGCCGCGGCGGCTCCACCACGGAGAAGACGACTCAACGACCGCGGGGTCTTTCTTCGGGCATCACCGAATACGGATGTTCTGCAACGAGCCGAGGATGCCGAAGGCCTGCAATAGCCAGATGACCACCACGATGACGACGACGACGTTGATGATCCTCTTGATCTTCGCGTCCATCGGCACGTAGTTGTTGAGCAGCCAGAGCAGAACCCCGACAACCGCCAAGGTGATGACTAGCCCAATCAGGCTCATGTTTGTTCCCTCCTGAGCGCACTGTAGCTGCGGTCTCGCGATTGTGGCTATGAGACCTGGGTCTCATCGTGTTCGTCGCCCTACCGACTCATCGGATCTTGGTTTTATGATTACTTCTTGAGATCCTTCACAGCCTCGTCGATGTTCTTGCCCGCCTTCTCGGCGGGGCCCTTGCCGATCACCTTATCCTGATCCGTTGCCCGGTCGACCTTCTCTCCCGCCCGCTGCATCGGGCCCTTGTCGCACGCAGCCGCGCCGACGATCATGAGGAGCACGAGCGCGGTTACGGCCGGAACTTGTCGCCTCATTGCAGACCTCCAGATGCACGATGGACTCGCGACCGCACGAGCGATCGCTGCGGCTTGATTCTAATTCACGGCATCCCACCCGCCTATTGGACCTTGGTCCATTTCGAGGCCCGGCGAGCGCGCGCCGGCCACAGCGATTTCCGGTACAGAGGACTTCGGGGACTCAGGACTCCCTCGACTCGCCGGCTCGCACTTCGATGAGTGGCGCTGAGGTCACCGCCTGATGCAGACCCCCGGACGATCTCGGGGGGTTCGCTCTCAGTGCCGCTGCAGAACCACGCAGAAGGTTTGGTGCGCCCTGAGGGAATCGACCCCCCGACCTTCGGACTCGTAGTCCTCCCTGAGCCGCATAGGCATACAACGATACACATCGGAAGCGCGTCTCTTCAAGGACTTACCACAGGCCCCCCTTGTGCCCGGTTGGGGCTCATCCGCACCCGTTGCCACACAAATCCCGCACAGCGTCAGGCGCAGCCATCAGCGCAACCCTTGCGGAACATCCCCCTGGTGCTCAATCTCCGGGACGACACAGGGCGGGTCAGTACGGTACGTCGATGAGTCGATCACGCGCCGAGCGCATATCCTGATCGAGCAGCTCGCGGAACGCCCTGGCGACGGGGCCCGGCTTGCCGTCCCCGACGGGCTTCCGGTCCCACTCGACGACCGGCGCCACCTTGACCGAGCTGCCGATGAGCATCATCTCGCGGGCCGCGCGCGCTTCCGCGACCGGGATGTCGCACACGCGCACGTCCGTGATGAGCGTGCGGCTGCGGAGGCTCCCGGCCAGCTCCAGGAGGCGGAGCGAGGTGCAGCCGGAGAGGATGTGGTCGAACTTGGGGTGCTTGAAGATCCCGTCCTCGGTGACGAAGGCGACGTTCATGTTCGAGCTCTCGCCCACGTTGCCAGCGGGATCGACGAAGATGCCGTTGTCCAGCCCGTGCTCCTGCGCCTCCATCTGGATCAGGACGTTGGGCAGATAGTTGGTGGACTTGGTGACCGCGTAGAGCGGCGGCTTGATGGGGTAGCTCGTCGTCCTGACGCGGAGGCCGTCCGTGTACCACGCCGGGGGATAGGAGAGGCCGGCGAAGATCATGACGAAGAATCCCGGCTCTGCGCCGGCGGCCGGGGTGAGACCGAGGCTTCCCGGACCGGACGAGGCCCAGTAGCGGATCGACCCGTCCCGTTTCCCGCCGACGGCCGTTGTCCGGACGATGATGTCCCGCATCTCCTCGCGCGTGAACCTGAGCGTGAGCTTCGAGGTGGACGCCGAGCGCGCGAACCGATCGAGGTGCGCCTCGAGGTCATAGATCTTCCCGTCGACGATGGCGGCCGTGTCGAAGATGCCGTGCCCGCGATGCACCATGTGGTCGTCGAATGGAATGACCATGAGCGCGGGATCGGTGACGATCCCGCCGAGCTCGCTCGAGTAGAACGCCCAGAACTTCACCGGCTGCCGCGTCCGGAGACCCCGGAGCTGTTCGAGCAGGTCTTCGGCGTTCAGGACGCGAGGGATGGTCGTCGCGGGCATCGGGCTACCTCCTCGGGGGCGACGGGGCGAGCGCCCGTCGTGGGCGACGTGGTGTACGCCGCTTCTCGGGGGGTCGGGTGCCGCCCTCGGGCTCGGGGTTCACTCCAGGGCTCCAACTGTAGCATTGCCGCGGCGGGTTGAGCCTCGGCTGACCGGTCAGCCGGAACCGCGCGCCGGAGGCGAAGAGACCGACCTCCTGCGCGGATCCTCCTGGCTGCACCCTCGACGGCAGATCCCGTTGGTCGATCGATCGACGCCACCAGGGACGTCATCGGGTACTTCGGGTGCGGCATCACGTCGAGAAGCTGGTAGACGTCACCGTCAATGCGGAAATAGATACGCCATCCCCAGTTGACGCGAGCCTGCCAGATGTCGCGGGCTTCGTCGTTCTTCTTGGCGCGGAGCGGCGTGACCGCTCACGGCGTGACGCGAAAGACCTCGTCTTGCTTGCGCACGCGCTCTCGCACCTTCAGGGCCACCTCCGTCCCCGGCTCGGCCCGGCTCACCGCGCGGTGCTCGAGCTGGAGCGAGTCCACCGGCTGGGTCAGGTCCGTCGTGTGGCCGTGGATCCGGATGGTGTCGCCGACCGCCAGCGGCCCGTCGGTCAAACGCACCGCCGCCACGCCGATCTTCGCGTAGTAATCGGTCACCGTGCCGACCTTCGCCTCGTTCGCCATGGCCCCCGCCTCCTTCGGCAGCAGCTTCTCGTAGGTGAGGGAGGCGCGCAAACGGTCCCCGGGGATCGCGTAATAAGCGCGGAGGACGGCCGCGGGATCGGCCGACGCCCGGTAGCCGGCCTTCTCGAGCGCGCTCCGGGCTTTGTAGTTGCCCTGGTAGGTCCCGACCACGATGCGGTGGACGCCGCGGACCTCGGTCTCCAGGTGGGCGAGCAGCCGCGAGCCCACGCCCTGACGCTGGCGGCCGGGAAGGATGTAGGCGTGGCGCAGGAGGGCCACGTCCCTGACGTACTCGAGCCCCATGACACCGACCAGCGTCCCGCGCTCGAAGGCGCCGTACCACGTCAGGCGGCGGGCCTCGGCGTCCCAGGCCGCCTCCGTCATCTCGGGCTCGTGGTGCTCGCCGGGCGGCAGGAACTCGCGGTACCAGCGGGCTGCCTCGTTGATCGCGGCCAGCGCCGCCTCGCGATCGGCGGAGGTCAGCGCGCGGATCAACCTACGTCTCGACGGGGAAGCCCACGAGGCTTCCCCACTCCGTCCACGAACCGTCGTAGACGCGCACGTTCGTATAGCCGAGCAGGTAGCGCATCGCGAACCAGAGCAGGGTGGCCCGGTGGCTCAAGCGGCAATAGGCGACGATGTCGCCCCGCTCCGGCCCCGCCCCTCGCGCGCGCAGCACGCGCCGCAGCTCGTCGGGAACCTTGAAGGTGTCGTCCTCGTTGAGGAGCTCCCGGTAATGGAGATGGACGGCGCCGGGGATGCGGCCCGGCCGCTCGGCGCCGTGGTCGAAGAAGGGCGGCGGCATCACCCGCTCGCCGCGGTACTCCTCCGGGGAGCGGGCGTCGAGCAGGAGCCGGTCGGGCCGGCCCAGCCCGGCGCGCACGTCGTCGCGGCCGACGCGGCTCGCGGCGTCGGCCGGACGCGGCCGGTACTCCACCGGCGCCGGCCCGGGGGGCTGCGTCGAGAGCGGCCGCCCGTCGGCGCCCCACCGGGTCTTGGCGCCGTCGAGGAGGCGGACGTCGGGATGGCCGCTCATCGTGACCGCCCAGAACGCGTAGGTCCCGTACTGGACAGGGTCGCCGTAGAGCACGATGGTCGTCTCTGGTGCCACGCCGATCCGTCCGAGGCGCCCGGCCATGACCTCTGCGGTGGGGAACTCGCGATCGGTGTCGTGCCAGAGGGCGGCCTTCCAGTACCACCACACCGCCCCCGGAATATGGCCCTCGCGGTAAGCGGCACCGTCATTCACCGACGCCACCTCGATCACGCGGACGCCCGGTGACCCGAGCCGCTCGGCCAGCCACGCCGCCGAGACCAGGCGAGATTCCGAGGGCATGGCGCGCTGTCCCTCCAGTCGCCCGGAGGGTACCACGCTGGCGCGTAGTAGGGTCGAGTGCTCGAGATCCCGCTGGATGAAGGCGCGGAGTCACCACCCTCGCGCGAGCCGGGCACACCGACCTCCGATTGACGGCCGACGAGGTCTATCTGGCGCGCGCCAGGTGTCGCAGCGAGAGTGCTCCTTACGGCGCCGAGGCTCAGGGTCCCGCCTGGCGGCCGATCCGGCCCGGCGCTACACTGGCACCAGCCTGATCAATCAAGGAGGCGGGCCCGATGCGAACCTATCGTTACGATCACGTGCATCTGCGGAGCCCCGATCCGGATGCGACGGCGCGGTTTTTCGCAGACATGTTCGGCGCCGAGGTGGACCGAAGCACCTACCCGCCCGGCACGCTCTACCCCGGTCAGCTCCGCGTCACCATGCGGTTGGGCGGGCAGACGGTGCTGATCGCGCCGCCACACCCAAACGAAGCGACTGCCGTGGCGCCGCGGTTTCCCTATTATGGTCTGGAACATATCGGGCTGACGGTCGATGACGTGGACGCGGCGGTGGAGGAGTTGCGGCGCAAGGGCGCCGAGATCGCGGTGGGGCCGCTCACGCGGCAAGCGGGCACGCGGCTCGCCTTCATCCGCGGACCGGAAGGCGTGATGGTCGAGCTGGTGCAGCGGAACTAGGGCCCCGCGATGGGATTCCTCAGCACGCCGATCCCCGGGATCTCCACCTCGACCACCTCCCCCGGCTTCAATGGCCGGGTGCTCCCGGGTGCGCCGGTGGTGATGAGGTCTCCCGGGTGCAGCGTGCAGTACTGGCTCAGGTTGCTGACGATCGTGTAGCAGTCGTGGACCATGTCCCGCGTGTTGCCCCGGTCCTCCTCGCGTCCGTCCACCCTGGTGATGATGTCGAGGCTGTGGGGCTCGATCTCCGTCTCGATCCACGGCCCGACGGGCCCGAAGGTGTCGCTACACTTCATCCGCCACATGAAGGCGTCGCGGTAGTCGGCGCCGCTGATGTCGTTCGAGACGGTGTAGCCGAAGATGTAGTGGCGCGCGTCTTCCCGGCTGACGTGGTACGCGGGTCTGCCGATGACGATGCAGAGCTCGCCCTCGTACTCCAGCACCTTCAGGTCCGGCGGCATCACCACCGTGTCCCCGGAGGCGATGAGGGCGCCGACGCTCTTGTGCCAGGGGCTGAAGCGCCTGGCCCGCTCCGCGATCTCGTTGCCCATCTGCTCGATGCGGAACTGGACGTGGACGGGATAGTTTTCTCCAAGGCCCCAGAAGTTCACTGGGCGTGAGGGGGGAAGGAGCTTGACCCGGTCCAGGGGGTAGACGGCTCCGGTGACCCTGCAGTCCCCGCTGAACAGGTCGCCCTGGATGGCGCGGAGCCGATCCCCTTCCACCTGGCCGTAGTAGTCGTAGCCGTCCACAAGGAAGCGGGCGAATTTCATCGCGTGTGCTCCTCTCGTCTCGATGGTCGGATCGTCTCGCGATCCATCAGGACCTCCGGGAAATGCCGGCGTCTGTCCCCACTCCGGGCCTCCCCGGGAGAAGGTGATCGCGGACCAGGCGCGGGCGATCGCGCATCCTGAGCGCTTCCCCAGGGGAGTGCCGCAGCCCGCCGCGTGTCCCAGAGAAGTGTGGATCAATCCACCCCAGCCTCGATCGGCCAAGGAGGCGCTCCTACACTAAACTCATGAACCCCCTGTCTCATTCTTGTTGACAGGCTCCGCGGTGGCAAAGTCTGGCCCCTCACAGCGGCGCGAAAGTGGTGGTGCGCCCTGCAGGAATCGAACCTGCGACCTTCGGATTCGTAGTCCGACGCTCTATCCAACTGAGCTAAGGGCGCATGGCGGAGAGGCAGGGATTCGAACCCTGGACAGAGCTTTTGGCCCTGTAACCGCTTAGCAGGCGGCTGCCTTCGGCCGACTCGGCCACCTCTCCGGCTGCACAGCCCACGTAGTATACACCGCGGGCTCGGACGGAATCCTCGACGTCGTCTACAATCACCTTGATGGATCGGACAGACGTGGCCGACGACCCGCGCGGCCCGCGATGACTGCGGACGCCTGGGGAATCACGGAAGGGTTCCACGACGCGCGCGGCGTCTGGCAATCGACGCGCGACGAGACGCGGGCGGCCATCCGGCAGGCGATGGGTGACGCCGGAGCTGCCCCGCCGACGATCGCGTCAGTGCGCGTCGTCCGTCATGGCGACGGGGCGTCGGTCGACGGCCCGGTCGAGTTGACGCTCGAGGACGGCGCCGTCCTCCGCGTGACCGATCGCGTGCCGCCCGACCTGCCGCTCGGCTATCACCGGCTACGCGGTCTGGACGACGAGCGAGAGATCCGGCTCATCGTCGCTCCGCATCGCTGCCATCTGCCGGAGGGTCTCAGGATCTGGGGCTGGGCCGCCCAGCTCTACGCCGCCCGATCGGGCGAGAGCTGGGGCATCGGGGATCTCGCCGACCTCCGCCAGCTCGCTCGGTGGTCGGCCTCGGCGCTCGGCGCCGGCATCCTTCTCATCAATCCGCTCTCGGCGGCCACGCCGGTCTCGCCGCAGCAGCCGAGCCCGTACTCGGCGAGCAGCCGGCGCTTTCGCAACCCGCTCTACCTCCGCGTCGAGGAGGTTCCCGGCGCCGCCGCCGCTCGTACGGACGTCGAGCGGCTCGCCGCCGAGGGGCGCGCGCTCAACGAGGCCCGCCGCATCGACCGCGATGCGGTCTGGAGGCTAAAGGCCGAGGCGCTGGAGAAGATCTGGGCCGCCAGCGGCGGCGGCGAGGGCTTCGAGCGCTATCGGCGCGAACAGGGCGCGGCGCTGCGCGAGTTCGCCACGTTCTGCGCGCTCGCCGAGCGACACGGCGCCGGCTGGCAGCGATGGCCTGCGGAGTACCGGCGGCCGGAGGCGGAGGCGGTCGCTCGCTTCGTCGCCGAGCGCGCCGACCGCGTGGCGTTTCACGAGTGGCTCCAGTGGCTCCTCGACGAGCAACTCGCCCGCGCCGCCGTCGAGATCTCCCTCATGCAGGACCTGCCGATCGGGGTCGAGCCCGGCGGCGCGGATGCGTGGGCGTGGCAGGATGTCCTCACCACCGACGCCTCGGTCGGCGCGCCTCCGGATGGTTACAACGCCGGCGGCCAGGACTGGGGGCTGCCTCCGTTCGTTCCCCACCAACTCGCCGGCCTCGCCTACGACCCCTTCATCCAGACGATCCGGGCCGCCTTGAGGCACGCCGGCGGCCTCCGGATCGATCACGTCATGGGGCTGTTCCGGATGTTCTGGGTGCCGAAGGGGCTCACGCCACGGGAAGGCGCCTACGTGCGCTATCCGGCCGACGACCTGCTGGCGATCATCGCGCTGGAGAGCCAGCGGGCTCGGGCGCTCATCGTCGGTGAGGACCTGGGGACGGTCGAAGCGGGGGTGCGTGAGCGCCTGGCCGAGCACGCCGTGTTGTCCTACCGCCTCGTCTGGTTCGAGCCGGAGCCTCCGGCGCGCTACCCGGAGCTGGCGCTGGCCGCCGTCACCACTCACGACCTGCCGACGATCGCCGGCCTTTGGACCGGCGCCGACGTGGACGCCCAGGCCGCGACGGGACGGGAGCCCAACCGGGCCGGCTTCGGTGAGATGCGCGCGCGTCTGCGCGCGATGACAGGCGTCCGGGACGACGCGCCCGTCGGAGAGGTCATTGAGCGGACCCACGAGCTGCTCGCCGGCGCCCCCTCGGTCGTCGTCACCGCGACCCTCGACGACGCCCTCGCCGTCGAGGAGCGCCCGAACATGCCGGGGACCGTGAGCGAGTGGCCCAACTGGTCGATCGCCCTGCCCGTCCCGCTCGAAGAGCTCATGCAGGCGCCGCTCGCCCGCTCGATCGCCAGAGCCTTCGCCCAGCGGCGCGCCTAGACTGGGAGCCTATCGGAATATCGAGGGGGAACGTCCGCGGTCGACGACTACGGCGACTGGGGCTGCGGTGAAGGAGGGGGCTTGGGCTGACCGGTGTCTCCGCGGCGTCCGGTCGCCCGCGCACCGGGAGACTCCTCCTGTTTGATCCTGAGCCGCGTGACCAACTCCTGGTAGGACGAGCGCTGGACGACCGAGTTGAACTGCGAGCGATAGTTCGCGACGAGGCTCACGCCCTCAATGCTGGCATCGAAGACGCGCCAGCGGTCGTCGCGCCGGAACACGCGATAGTCCACCGGAATCTCCGGCCCCTGCTTCGTGACGATCCGGGTCCGGACGGTGACGTAGTCGCCATCCACTGCCTCACTGACGTACAGGATGCGCTCGCCCGAATACGCCTCGATCCTGGAGATGTACACGTCGGAGAGGAGGCCGCCGAAGAGCGCGACGAACTCCGCGCGCTCGGCGGGCGTGCGTGCCTGCCAGTGGCGTCCGAGGCTCCGTTGCGAGATCTCCGTGAAGTCGAAGATCTCGTCGGCGATCCGGCGGATCGCCGACCGGCGCTCGAGCGTTCGTGACTCCTTCTGGAGGTCGGGGTCCTCGAGGACCTTCACGATGCGGTCGACTCTGTAGCGGATCTGGTCGGTCGGAGGGCCGGCCCAGGCGCTCGGCCCAACGGCAGCCACCACAACGCAGGCGAGGACGGTGCGCGCGAGACAGTGCTTCATGCGGGGACCATCATATCCCCTATCCCAGATTCCCAGGCGGGACCTCTTTCCGACTCCGTCCTTGCAACTACGCGCCACGCATTTCCTGTTCGCTCAGGATTCGGAATCCCACTTTTACCTTCACCTGGAACTGACTGACCTTGCCCTCTGTCACGAGCCCCCTTACCTCGGTCATCTCGAACCAGTCCAACCCCTTCAAGCTCTCAGCAGCACGGGCGACCGCGTTGCGAATGGCTTGCTGGATCGATTCTTCGGACACTCCGACCAGCTCGATGATCTTGTAGGTCTTGTCCGGCATCGGGGATATCCTCCGTTCTTTGGTCAACCATTCAGATCAGGACATTGCCGCCGGGGTGCGCGCGGCTCGTGACCAGCCGGGTTTTCACCGGATCACCGGCCGGAAGCCTCGCATCCTCTGCGGGGCCTCCGGCCGCAGCTGATCGTCAGTGACGGGCGGCTGAGCACTCCTATTTCGTGGCCGCGGGCTTCTTCGCGGCCTTGGCGGGCGCAGCGAGGGCGGCGAGATCGGCCCCCCACTTGTCGAGGACGGCGGGGATGGACGCGAGCTTCGCCTTGGCGGCAGCGGCATCGGCGGCGACAGCGGCCTTGGCGGCCTCGAGGGCCTCGGCCACATTCTTCGCGTCGGTGTCCCAGACGGCCTTCTGGTCGGCCTTGAGCTTCTTGACGGCCGCCTCCGCCTTGCCCTGCAGCTCCTTCCAGCGCCCCTCCAGATCGGCGATCTGCTTCTCGGCTTCCGCCTTGGCCGCGGCCTTCCCGGCCGCCGCCGCCGTGGCGGCCTTCTCCGCGAGATCCTTCACGGCCGCGTAGCTCGCCTTGGCCTCCTTGTAGGCCTTACTGCTCATCTCGGATTCGGCCTTCTTCACGGCGGCCGTCGTGGCGGAAAACTCGCTGGGGGCGTACTTGTCGGCCCCCGCCGCCGTGGCGGCGCTCACCGCCGCGTCGGCGGCCTTTTTCTCGGCCTCGGGCGGCGAGGCGCAGGCGAAGGTGAGCAGACTCACCGCTGTGAGCACCGGCACGACTACCCGGACATGCAAGAGCTTCATCGCTCGATCTCCTCCTCGGGCTCTGGGTTGAGGGTGCAGGGCATCCGGCACGAGAGCATACTCCGACTCGGGCCGCCCGTCTCCCGCGGGTCGCGGGCGGGGAACGTCCCTGCGACTTCATCGCCTTGAATTTAGTGGCGGAGGGCGAGGGATTCGAACCCCCAAGGGCCTCGCGGCCCGGTGGATTTCAAGTTCCTTGCAGCCCGGGTTCCATCAAGCACCATCGGATGTCATCGGTAGCAATCTCAGCCAGTTCCCGCACGTCCATCTGGATGTTGTGACCGTTGGTGCCTGATGGTACCCGATGGTTCGGGCACAATTCTGACACAGGATGTGGGCCCTATTCGATCACCCGATCCGCGCGCAGCAACACCGCCTCTTTTCTACTTCTCGACGACCTTCCAGTACAAGTCCTTTCGGATGGCCACATCTCCTGCATCCGACCCCCATTTGTCGATCGACTGGTGCCCCGGGTTTTTCACGTACGGCCACCCGGTAAAGGAGTCGATGAGCGGCGCCCCTTAACAGGTCAGGTTGCATGTCTCAGAGCCCGCGACTGCGAAATACGGGACGCGAAAAACAACTCCGAAAGAGCTACTTCGAGAGAATCTTAATCAAATACGCGCCATACCCGCTGAGTGATTCGACCGCAGGAAGGTCAGCTTTGCTTGGGAGGTTCCCTGATCCCGGTTCAAGCCGAGACCCCTCATCGGGAAGGAGATTCCACACCGCTCCAACAGTCGATGAATCGCGCGCTGGTTTTCCGTGAGCGTGTCGCCCCCATGCTTCACCTCGACGCCGAAGGTCCGCGACCGGTCAGCATTCACCACAAGAAAATCGGGCCAGCCACCGAACACGACCTCACAGCCTCGTGAGACGAGAAGCTCGTAGACCTCTTTCTCTCGTTGATTCATGTGTTGCGACCTCCAGCTTGGAATGCTCCCGCTTTTCTGTACAGATGGGAGCTTACGTTCACAGCACGAGTGGTGACATGAGTGGAAGGCGAACGACAGGCTATTCGATGACCTGATCCGCCCGCCCCAGCACCGATGGCGGGATCGTGAGCCCGAGCGCCTTGGCGGTCTTGAGATTGATGACCATTTCGAACTTCGTCGGCTGCTCCACGGGGAGGTCGGCGTTGCTCACGGGCGTTGACTCCACGCAGGCGTCGGGAAGCGTGGCTTGCCGGGCGCCAGCTCCTCGGGCCAGACGATGACCTTCTTGCCGTCCTGCCACTGGAACATCACCATCTTGTGCGCAACCTGGAACCCACCCTGGTCCACCTTGAACCCACCGTAGACCGTGTTGAAGTCCAGCTTCAGAATGGC
>JBGPYK010000324.1:0-3963 GCA_041493245.1 Methylomirabilia bacterium
CATGGAATTCGTTCCCGGCCGCATCTTCGCCGATCCCATGATGCCCGGCATCGCCCGCGACGAGCGCGCGGCCATCTACGACGCGATGAACGACGTCCTGGCGCGACTGCACCGTGTCGACTGGAAGGCCGTCGGCCTCGCGGACTTCGGCAGGCCGGGCAACTACTTCGCGCGCCAGATCCATCGTTGGGCGACCCAGTACCGCGCCTCGGAGACCGAGCGCATCGAGTCCATGGAACACCTCATCGTCTGGCTGCCCGAGCACATCCCCGCCGGTGACGAGACCACACTCGTCCACGGCGACTATCGTCCCGGCAACCTGATCGTCCACCCGACCGAGCCGCGGATCGTCGCGCTCCTCGACTGGGAGCTATCCACCCTCGGCCACCCGCTCGCCGACCTCGCGTACAACTGCGTGCCGTACCACATGGGACCGGGCGAGAACCTCGGCGGCGTCGACGGTGCCGACCTGGGCGCCCTCGGCATCCCGAGCGAGGCGGAGTACGTGGCGGCCTACTGCCGCCGCACCGGGCGCGCGGAGATCGCCGACTGGGACTTCTACGTCGCCTTCGCGCTCTTCCGCCTGGGCGCGATCGCCCAGGGCATCATGGGCCGGGTGATCGCGGGGACGGCGAGCGACCCCAACGCGCGCCAGCGCGGTGAGCGCGCCCGCCCACTGGCCGACGCCGGATGGTCCGTCGTCCAGCGCACCGCGCTGGCCTGAATCCAGGCTCGTGCTCGCACTCAACGCCGAGCTACGCGAGATCATCGACGGTTTCCAGCGAACCGACGTCGAATTCACGCTCGCCGGCTATCTCGCCGACTCTCTTCATCGAGGCGACGGAATCCAGAAGAGCATCGATCTGGTCCTCTGGCCCGAGGACCGGGACGTGGCCGAGAGCGCGGTCGGCCGCCTGGGTTTTCAGCGAGCGGGTCGCCTGAGACCGGCGGAAGCCGGCCGCTACAACGTCCAGCGCTTCATCAAGACGAACGGAGCGGACATCCTGAAGCTCAACTTGGTCGTGCCGGCCTCGCTCGTCACCGCCGCGCTTCTTGGAGAATGCGCGACCCTCGTCTGGCAGGGGCGGACGGTGAAAATCGCCGGCTGGCCGAGCATCAACGCTGCCGAGCGCGAGGCCCCTGGGTCGTTCCGGTACCTGGCCCTGTGTCTGCTGGAATTGTTCTGGCCCGATAACGCGACGTGGGGAGAACGCGATCTCCTTCCGCGATTCGAAGCCGTGGTCGCCTCACCTGAGTCCGCGACGCCCGACGACATCGAGGCTCTGCTCGTCGGCCTGCGTTGTCAGTGCGACTCAGGCTGGCCCCGCCGCGACATCGTTCAGATGGTGGACGCTCTCCCCGCCGGTCTCGCGGTGCAGAGCCCGGCTCTCGCCGCATATCTTCGCGCGGTGCGGGCGGCGTGCGCCCTCCGTAAAGAGATCCGGTGTTACTTTAGACATACACTTGCGGGGCTCGAGTGGGCTTGAGTAGAGTTGGCGCCATGGACGACGAGACACGCAGCTACTTCGACGAGATCCGACGTCAGCTCGTGACGCTGGACGGCAAGGTCGGTACACTCGACGGCAAGGTCAGCACGCTCGACGGCAAGGTCAGCACGCTCGACGGCCGGGTGGCCGCGCTGGATCGCAAGATCGACAGCCGCGTCGGAGGACTGGACGCGAAGTTCGACGAGAAGTTCACGACGTTCGAGGGGAAATTCGACCGGTTCAGGGTCGACGTGCTCTCCTCCATCGAGACCGTCAGGGTAATGGTCGCGAAGAACACCGAAGCGATCTCGGAACTCCGGCACGACGTCGACGACCTGCGCGCCCGCCGGTAAGCCGGCCTCCCTCCCCCCTCGCCAAGCACCCCCCGCGCCCAGTAGAATCGGGCATTCCAGCTCTCGGAGGAAATGCTCAGCCATGAAGCCCACGAACAGGGTCTACCGGACCGAGCTCACGCCGGTGAGCTTCCTCGAGCGCAGCGCGTCCGTCTTCCCGGACAAGGTGGCCGTGATCCACGGCCAGCGGCGCTATACGTACCGGCAGCTCGAGGAGCGGGTCAACCGCTTGGCGTCCGCACTGCGCCAGGCCGGGCTCGGCAAGCACGACCGCGTCGGCTTCATCTGCCCCAACATCCCCGCCATGCTCGAAGCCCACTACGGCGTCCCCGCGGCCGGCGGCGTCCTCGTCGCCGTCAACATCCGGCTGTCCAGCGACGAGATCGGCTACATCCTCAAGCACTCGGGGACGAAGTTCCTCTTCGTCGACCGCGAGTTCGAAGGCCTCGTCAAGCCGCTCGACCTCGGCGGCGTCAAAGTCATCCGCGTCGACGACACCGGCGGGCCCGGCGATCCCTACGAGGATTTCCTGACGAGCGGCTCCCCCGCCCCCGTCGAGTCGTGGCTCGAGGACGAGGAGGAGATGATCTGCATCAACTACACCTCGGGGACGACGGGCCGACCCAAGGGCGTCATGTACACGGCCCGCGGCGCCTACCTCAACGCCATCGGCGAAATCCTCGAGACCACGATCACGAGCGAGGCCCGATACCTGTGGACGCTGCCCATGTTCCACTGCAACGGCTGGTGCTTCACCTGGGGCGTCACCGCCGTGGGCGCCACGCACGTGTGCCTGCGCCGGGTCGATCCCGCCGCCATCTGGGACGCGCTCGATCACCAAGGCGTGACCCACTACAACGGCGCGCCCACCGTGCAAATCGGCGTCGTGAACCATCCCAAGGCCCACCGGCTGATCCGGCCCGTCACGGTGACCGTCGCCGGCGCCCCGCCCTCGCCCACGCTGCTCACGAAACTCAAGGAGCTGAACTTCCGCCCCGTCCACGTCTACGGCCTCACCGAGACCTACGGGCCGCACACCGTCTGCGCGTGGCACACCGAGTGGGACGCGCTCCCCGCCGAGGAGCAGGCGCGGATGGCCGCGCGGCAGGGGCAGGGCTACGCGCTCTTCGACCTCGTGCGCGTCGTCGACGACGCGATGCACGACGTGCCACGGGACGGCCAGACCCTCGGCGAGGTCGTCATGATCGGCAACAACGTCATGAAGGGCTACTTCGATCAGCCCGAGGCGACGGCCGAGTCCTTCCGGGGTGGCTGGTTCCACTCGGGCGACATCGCGGTCTGGCACCCCGACGGGTACATCGAGCTGCGCGACCGCAAGAAGGACATCATCATCTCGGGCGGCGAGAACATCTCGACCATCGAGGTCGAGCAGTGCGTGGCCAAGCACCCCGCGGTGCTCGAGTGCGCGGTCGTCGCCGTCCCCGACGACAAGTGGGGCGAGCGGCCCAAGGCCTTCGTCACCCTCAAGCCCGGCGCCGCGGCGACGGAGGCGGAGGTCATCGAGTTCTGCAAGCAGCACATCGCCCACTTCAAGGCCCCGGCGTCCGTGGAATTCGGGGATCTGCCCAAAACGTCCACGGGCAAGATTCAGAAGTTCGTGCTGCGCGACAAGGAGTGGAAAGGGCGCGAGAAGCGTATCAACTGATGGCCGGCCATTGATGGCTGGAGACGCGGGTCTCATCCTCGCCTGCGCCGGCTGCTGCTGCGGCCATCCCGCCCACGGCGGTGCCCTCGCCCCCCAGCGCACGCTAAAAGCGACGGCGCGACGGATCTTCAAGGCCTCGGGCCTGGACGGCCGCGTCCGGCTCGCGTTCACCGAGTGCCTCGGCCCGTGCGGCGAGGCCAACGTGGTCCTGCTCTACCTCCACGGTCGCCCGCTCTGGTTCCGCCGGATGAACGCGCCCGAGTTGCTCACCGCGTTGATGGACTACAGCCGCGCGGCCCTCGCGGGAGGCAAGCCTGAGCTCCCGGCGGCACTCGCGACCCGCTCGTTCTCGTGGACGGGCGGCGGCGTCGGCCCCATCCCTCCGGTCGACGTGTCCTGACTCGGCGTGACGGAGACCCGTTGACGTTCGGTCTCGCCATCTCTGCGTCGACCTACG
>JBGPYK010000379.1:0-3571 GCA_041493245.1 Methylomirabilia bacterium
CCGCGGAACTGAACGTTGCCCAAACGATCGGCGCGATACCCTCTGAGGAAGGCGTAGTCCACGTGAATCGCATGCTCGAGGACATGGGGCCGGCCATCGAATTCACGGATTTCCTTGCCCTCCGCGATGGCGGTGCCGACGCTGGTCGGCGAGTAGAACGCCGGGATGCCCGCGCCGCCCGCGCGACACCGTTCGACCAGGATGCCCTGGGGAACCAGTTCCACGGCCATCTCCCCGGAGTCGATTTGTTCCTCGCTCGCCGTGGGCGTGCCGGGCCGGACGGAAAAGGCGGCAATCAGCTTCTTCACCTGCTTGTTCTCGGCCAAAATCTGGCCGCGAGTCGCCCCGGCGTCGCCAAGGGAATTGCAAACGAGGCAGAGGTCTCGCGTTCCTTTCTCGCGCAAGGCAAGTATCAGACTGGTTGCGAACCGGTGCCCCACGCTGAACCCCGCGATCGCAATGGTTGCGCCGTCGGGAATGTCCGCGATCGCCTGTTCCGGTGTAGCGATGACCTTGTCCATACGGGTTCTCCCACGTGAATCGAGGGCATTGTCGGCGGCGGCGCATGCTTCTTCGTTTCTACACTTTGTCCGAACCGGCCGCGGCTGTATCCGCAGGACTTTAGCAGTCCGGTTTTCCGGCGTCAACCCCGAGTAAAAAGGGACAGACCAACCTGCGCCACTGGCTATGATTGCCCCCCCGGAAGAGTCGCCCGGACATTGTAGACGGCTTTGGCTGCCGCCCAAGGCCAGAATCGGAAAGTGGACTCGTCACTTTCGCCGGCCCAGATAGTGATGCCATAGAATTCGCGCGGCGACTGCTCGCCACGGCTTCCAGGCCAGGCTCAGCGAGTCGAGTTCGTCCTGTGTCGGCCGGCGCTCGAGTTGTTTGACCTCGTGAGCTGCGGCAGCGAGCGCGAGATCACCGCGAGGCCAGATGTCCGGCCGCCGAAGCGCCATCAACAGGTAAATATCCGAAGTCCATCGGCCGATGCCCTTGATCTTTTCGAGCTCAGACTTCACCGCGTCATCGTCCAACGACGCGAGCGCCTCGAGGTCGAGACTGCGTTCCATGATCGACTGGGCGAGGTGGCGACAGTAAGCCGTTTTCTGCCGGCTGAATCCGCAAGTCTTGAGGGTCGCGTCGTCAAACCTCAAGAAGCGGCGCGGGGTCAGCGGCCGCGCGAGTTCGATCAGCCGGTGGTGAGCAGCTCGTGCGGAAGCCAGCGATACCTGCTGTTCGAGGATGATGTGAATGAGAGTCGAGAAGCCCGGCTCGCGTGCCCAAAGCGGCGGCGGCCCGAATTGCTTCACGACTCGGCGCAGGTCGGGATCGCGACGGCACAGCACGCGCACTCCTTGCGAAAGGGCTTCTTCGGTCAAAGAAGCGATCGATCCGCGGCGGCTGAAGCCCTTTGACACGGGTCAAGCGAGGACAGCTCAAGCGTGAGAGGCATCGCTGAGTGCCTCCTCGGGTGTCCGACATGGCGCGACGGCGGCCCCGCGTGCCCGCTGTTCGTCGTCACGCGACACCAGGGTCGTTCCGTATCTGCGGGCGACCGCGAGATACACGGCGTCGGCCCCGCGTAGCCGGTGCGTCGCGGCCAGTTCAGCCGCCTGGCGTGCCATCGCGGCCGTCAGCGCCACGAGCGTGAAGTTCGGAAGTGCGGCGGCGGCGTCCGCATATTGGAGCGCCCCGGCGCTGTCGCCGCTGGCTCGAGCCACCGCCGACGCGATTTCCGGAACAAGAAGCGTGGGCACCATGACGGGATCACCGCGCTCCTGAATGGTGACGAGGAGCTGCAGGCTTGCGGCATGACCCTCTTCGTGGGGATTGAACGCATTCACGAAGACGCTCGCGTCAATCGTGTAACGGAGACTCGCGGGGCGTCGTGATCGTCTTGACCGGCGCGGGACACGCCTCGCGGCGGTCATCGCTACCGTCGCATCGTCGAGAGCAGGCGGACGCCACCAATTCCCGGCCGGAAGCGGCGTTCAAGCCGGCGGCCAGCGCGGAGGAACGTCTCCCACGCCGCCGCGGTGTCGGCGTCGTCGGGATTGCTCGGCGTGCCGTCCACCAGGTCGAGGGGCAGAATTACGCCAACGGCTCGGCCTCGGTGCGTCAGGACGTAGGAAGCTCGCGCATCTCGCACCTGACGCACGATCCGCGCGGCATGCGTTTTCAGCTCTCGAACGCCGATGATCTTCCTCGCCGGGCGTGCCCGGCCGACCCGTTGCAAGTGGCCTGTCATGTGACCACATTAAGCCTGACGGCGATGAGACGTCAAGATCGCGGCGGAAGGATCGCGGCGGAAGGATCGCGGCGGAAGGCGGCCGGCCAGGGAGGGTGAGGGTCCATCGCGCTTGACATACGGGGCAACGCCAGTCACCTTCCTGGGCATGTCTCCGACGACGTCAACGGCTTCGACCAGACTGCGGAAGTTGAGCTAGCAGCCCGATGAACGTGGAAGACGTAGGGGCGCGCAAGGCGGCCCTAGTCACCGGCGCCGCCACGGGCATCGGGCGGAGCGCGGTGCTGGCGCTGGCCCGGGCGGGGTACGATGTCGCCATCAACTACAGCCGCAGCGAAGCGGCGGCGCGCGACGTGGCGGGGGCGGCGGAGAAGCTCGGCGCACGGACGCTGCTCTGCCGGTGCGACGTGGCGAACGACGCGGACGTGCGGGCGATGCTGACGGCGGTGGAGGCGGAGTTCGGCCGGCTCGACGTGCTCATCAACAACGCGGGGACGACCACGAGCGTGAAGCCGAAGGACTTGGAGGCCATGACCACCGAGGAGTGGGACCGCATCTTCGCCGTCAACGTCCGCGGCCTCTTCCAGGTGACGCGCGCCGCGCTCCCGCAGCTGCGGAAGTCACGCGAGCCCTGCGTCGTCAACACCGCCAGCATCGTGGGCCTGCGGCCGGGGGCGCAGCCGCTGCCGTATGCGGCGAGCAAGGCCGCCGTGGTCAGCCTCACGAAGACGCTGGCCTACCACCTCGGGCCCCAGATCCGCGTGAACGCCGTCGCCCCGGGCTGGATGGAAGGCGACTGGATGAAGCGGATGCTCGGCGACCGGTACGACGAGCTGATGGGCCGCCGGGCCCGGCTCACCCCGCTCGGGCGCTGCGTGACCGCTGACGACGTGGCCGAGACGATGATGGCGCTCGTGCAGGGCAACCGCCTCGTGACGGGTGAGGTCGTCGTGGTCGACGGCGGCTTCTCCAGCTCGACCTGACAGCAGGCGCGGCATGCTCGACGGCGTCGTCCCGTTTCCTTCGGAGTTCGCCAAGCGCTATCGCGAGAAGGGCTACTGGCGGGACCGGTCCCTCGCCCAGGAGTTTGCCGCCGCCTTCGCGACGTTCGCCGACCGCGTCGCCCTCATCGACCGCGACCGGCGCTACACCTACGCGGACGTCGACCGCCTCAGCGATAACCTCGCGCTGAACCTCCTGGCCCTCGGCGTCCGGCCGCTCGACCGGGTCGTGGTGCAGCTCCCGAACGTCGCCGAGTTCGTGGTGCTCTACGTCGCCTTGCAGAAGATCGGGGGCATCCCGATCGCCGCGCTCGCGACC
>JBGPYK010000260.1:0-4599 GCA_041493245.1 Methylomirabilia bacterium
GCCCGGTTGTCGACCGTGAACACCCTCACGAAGTGATGACCCCCGCGGGCGGCGTGTGGGCGAGCGCCGGTGGTCGCCCGATTGGGAATGGTGCAACGCTCGGCAGTCGCGGCTTGCGCTCTCATTCGACGCCCGCTCGTCCCGTCCCTGAGTCCCCGGTACCACCGCCGGCGCCTGTGAGCGTGCCGACGCCACTCGCCGCGCATCGCCGTGGTGGATGGATGCGCACGCTCGTCGGCATGGCGGCCGGTGCCCTCATCGGCGGCGCGCTCGTCGTGGGCCTCGGTGACGGGTTGGGGGGCAAGGGCCTGGACCTCCCGCACCGAGTGGTTCTCGGCGCCGGAATCATGTATTTCATCATGCTCTTCCGTCGCCGCCGCGCCGCGCTTGCGCCGTCGGGGGACCTTGTGCCGTCGGGGGACGTGGTCGCTCGGCCGATCGTGGACGACCATCCCGGCGATGATTCAGGCCTTGACCGAGGAGTCCGGGAGATCCGGCAGACGGACACCAAGTTCGATCCGGTCCGATTCGCCGGGTACGCGGGGATGGTGTTCCGTGCCACCCACACCGCGTGGATGCGCCGGGACGTCGGTGCCCTCCGTGATCAAGTCACGCCGGAAATGTATGGCGAGCTGCAAGCGCAGTGCGACGGACTGGCGAGCACCCGACGGTCGAACCACGTCGACCGGATCGAGATCCAGGCCGAGATCACGGAGGCGTGGCAGGAGAGTGGGCGGGACTACGTGACGGCGTACATCGATGGCTCGCTGCTCGATTACACGCTCGACGAGGCGACGGATGCTCTCGTGGATGGTTCACGGACGATCGTCAAGGCCGTCGAAGAGTTCTGGACGTTCACGCGCCCCGCCGGTCTCAACCCCTGGATGCTCTCGGCCATCCAGACCCCGTAACCGGGCGCGGACACTGCCGTGATGAAGCGGCTGCTCGTCCGCCGCGACGCCGAAGACACGAGCCGCCGCGCGCTTCGAGGGTGGTATGACGTGCTCTCGCCGCCCTGACACGGAGATGGGGCGGACCCCTCGGTCGGGCAATCGGGTGGACCAAGGTCCAATAGGCAGCCCGGACGCCGACGCTTAGACTCAGGACGCGATGAACACTTCGAGTGTGCTTGACCACGGAGGAGCGATGAAAACGATCGTTCGCGGGAACGCCGGAAGGCGGATCGAGCAGGACCTCGACACAGCGCTCTCCCGACTTCGCCAGCTCGGCGGGGCCGTGGCGGTTCTGGAACTGCCCGGGGCGATCAGCGACAACTCGCCGTTCGCCGACGAGGTCGATGAGATCCAGGCCAGCGCGAGCCGGGAGGTCGGCTTGGCCACGCGCGAGCTGCTGCAGGCGCGCGTGAACCGTCTGTCCGCTGCGCTGGACCGGCTGAACGAGGGCGAGTACGGCGTCTGCGTCGAGTGCGCCGAGCCGATTGTGCCGGCGCGACTGGACGCGGTTCCCGAGGTGCAGACCTGCGTCCGCTGCCAGGCCGGCCTCGAGCGTCTCGGTCGCCAGTTCGATCGGAGTCGACGCAGCGTGTTCGCGGTCGACGAAAACGGAGCGGCGAGTGAGGCGATCCCGGCGTCGTATCGCTCGTCGCGCTTTCCCAACGAGGAGGACCGCGATGCGACGCGATGAGGTGTTTATCCTCGGGGCGATGACCGGCGCGGTGGCCGTTTGGTGGTGGGGAAGGAAGATCGAGGATCGTCTCGCAGAGAAAACGCGCGCGGTCCGCACGAAGGCCGCGGATGGCATCCAGGCGGTCGAGGAGACGATTCGCCCGGCATAAGATCCGCGCACCAACCTTCCGCGACAGCATCAACCTCCAGGCGTTATGGTAGATGCATGGTCACAGAGAGGGTCTGACGAGGGGAGGTCTGACGATGTCATCACCTTCGCGCAGGCAACGGGTCGGATCAGCGCCGCTCACCCGGCGCCAGGGCGCCGCAGTCGCCATCCTGCTCGTTCTTCTCACCGGGATCGGTCTTGCGGTCGTCCGCGCTGTCGAGGCCCAGCAGGGCACGGACGCCGAGGCGATCGGTCGGACGCCGCCGCGCGTCAGCTTCATCGACGGTCAGGTGTCCTTCTCGCGTCCGGGCGCCGAGGGCTGGATGGCCGCCCAGCTCAACACGCCGCTCGCCCCGGGCGACGAAATCTACACGGCATCGCCGGGCAACCTCGAAGTCGAGATCGGCGGGCGCGCCTACGTGCGGGCCTGGGCGAACACGCATCTCGGGCTCGCGAACCTCGAGCCGGATTTCGTGCAGCTCAACGTGACGACCGGCTCCGTCGCGCTCGACATCCGCCGGCTCGACCCCGGACACACGATCGAAGTCGACACGCCGAACGCCGCGTTCACGATCGAGCGGGCCGGGTATTACCGGGTGAACGTCATAGCGAGCCGGACGTCGTTCGTCACGCGCCGTGGTGGCCGGGCCACGGTGACCCCCGCCAACGGGCCGGCGGCCGCCCTCAATCCAAGCGAGGAAGTGATCGTCGAGGGCCCGGACGGCGGGCAGGTCGCGACGTACGTGGCGCCCCAGCTCGACGCGTGGGACCGCTGGAACTACGCGCGCACCGACGCGCTCATCGAGTCCGTGAGCGCGCGCTACGTGTCCCCGGGCACGTACGGCGTCCACGACCTCGACTATCACGGCTCGTGGCGCGTCGTCGAGACGCACGGCCCGGTGTGGGTACCCACAGGCGTGCCGGCCGGCTGGGCTCCGTACACCACCGGCTCCTGGATCTGGGATCCCCACTACGGCTGGACATGGGTGGACACCGCGCCGTGGGGCTGGGCGCCGTACCACTACGGGCGCTGGGTCTTCGTGAGCGGCCTCTGGGCGTGGGCGCCAGGCACCGTCGTGGTGAGAGCGGTGTATGCGCCGGCCCTCGTCGCCTTCTTCGGTCCTCGCGTCGGCGTCACCGTTGCCGTGGGCGGCCCGCCCGTGGGCTGGGTCGCCCTGGGCTGGGGCGAGCCGCTCGTCCCCTGGTGGGGCCGCGCGGGATTCATCGGCGTGCCGTGGTGGGCCGGCTGGGGCGGACCGCGGATCGTCAACAACGTGGTCATTCAGCGCACCACCGTCGTGCGCGTGGAGGAGATCAAGGTCTACCGAAACGTCACGGTGCGCGACGCGGTCGTCGTGGTTCCGCGCGACCACTTTGGCCAGGGACCGGTGACACGCGCGCGTATCACGCAGGTCGACCCGAGCCATTTCGCCCCTGTGCACGGGAAGCTCGAGATCACGCCGGTGCGTGCGAGCCTCGCGCCGGACGTCGTTCGCGGCGCCCGCCCGCCGGACGCGGTCCTCAAGCGGGCGGTGGTTGGGACCCGGGCGCCCGAGGATCCAGGGCGCTGGCTCGGGCCCCACGGGATCACCGAGAAGTCGACGGGGGCCACCCTACCGCCGCGGCTCGTTCCGCGGCCAGAGCACCGTGACGACGCCGGCACGCCGTCTCGACCGCCGTTTGGCGAAAGCAAGATCGAGCGGCCGCGGCCGGCACAGCCGCCGCGCCCGGCGCCAGCGCAGCCGCCGTCGGGGCAAGGCGCGCGCGAGCCGCGCATGTCGAGACCGGAACCCGCGCCGGCTCAGCCGGGCCCGCCGCCTCGGCCCAGCGCCCCGGCGCGCCCCTCGCGCCCGGCGCCCCAGGCGACAGGCGTTGAGCCGCGTCCGGCTCCGACTCCAGGCGTGGAAGCTCGGCCGGGCGCGCCTGCACCGCTGGGCCGTCCGGACTCCGCACCGCCTCGTGGCGAATCGCGGCCGGCGCCACCGAGGGGTGGGGGATCCGCGCCGGTTCAGGGGCCCGCGCCGGGCCTTCAAAAGGCACCAGCCATGCCGACCGGGGCCCAAGTGCAAACTCCGGATCAGCGTGGGCCTTCGGGCCGTGATGTGCGGCGCGGCGACGAGCGCAAGCTGCCGGGGGAGCCGGCGAACCGTCTCTTCCAGGGGCAATAGCTCGCCCCCGAACCGTCTCGGTCGCGCAAATGCTTGAAGTGGTAGGCTTCTCGTGAGTATCGTTGTGCCCCGATGTGTTCGGACGAGGACGGCGAATCCGAAGGTCGCAGGGTGCACCATCCTCTCTGGTGACGGGAGCCGCGACGAGGAGTTGATGGCGGCGGCGCTCGCCGAGGCGCGGCGCGGCCTTACGGCGGGCGAGGTGCCGGTCGGCGCCGTCGTTGTCGTCGCGGGTGAGATCATCGGCCGCGCTCACAACGCCCCCGTCGCGCTCGCCGATCCCACGGCCCATGCCGAGGTGCTGGCGCTGCGCGAGGCGGCGCAGAAGACCGGGAACTACCGGTTGACCGGGGCGACGCTGTACGCCACGGTGGAGCCGTGCTTGATGTGTTGCGGTGCGGCGCTGCACGCACGTGTCGGCCGCCTGGTCTACGGGGCGGCGGACGCGAAGGCCGGCGCGGTGGAGTCGCTCTACCGGCTCCTCGACGACCCGCGCCTGAATCATCGCGTGGCGACGCGCGGCGGGGTGATGGCCCGCGAAGCCGCCGAGTTACTGAAGACGTTATTTTAATCGAAGCGGTAGTGCGAGCCGCAGGACGTCGCGGGGCTGGGGCCCGGCCGTCCGTGGCGAGCGACC
>JBGPYK010000084.1:0-8004 GCA_041493245.1 Methylomirabilia bacterium
CTCCGCGCGGATCAGCAGGCGGCGATCGACGCCTGGGAGCGGGCGGGGGGCCGCGGCGTCGTGGTCAAACCTACCGGGACCGGCAAGACCGAGATCGCGCTGGCCATCGTCGTCCGCCACCAGGCGCCCACGCTCGTCGTGGCGCCCCTGCGCGACCTCATGTACCAGTGGCAGCGGCGCATCCGGAAGGGGCTCGGGTTCGAGGCCGGCGTGCTCGGCGACGGTCGGCGGGAAGTGTGGCCGATCACCGTCACCACCTATGACAGCGCGTGGATCCACATGAAGGAGATCGGCAACCGCTACCGGCTGATCGTCTACGACGAGGCCCACCACCTGCCCGGGCCCGTCCAGCACGAGAGCGCGCTCGACTGCCTGGCGCCCATGCGGCTCGGGCTCAGCGCGACGCCGCGGCGGGCCGACGGGCGCGAAGGCATGCTGGACGAGCTGATCGGGCCCGTCGTCTACGAGGAAGACCTCGCTCAGGCCCGCGGCCGCACGGTGGCCGACTACGTGATCGTGCGGGTGCCGATCTATCTCGCCGAAGAAGAACAGGCCGAGTTCGACGAGCTGTCGCGGGGCATCCGCCGCTGGGTGGCGGCGCGCCGGCGCGAGGACGGCGCCTTCGACTGGACGGAATTGGCGCGGCGCTCGCGCACCGACCCGGAGGCGCGGGAGATCTTGCGGAAGTGGCGGCGAAAGCTCGCCATCGTGAACCGTTCGGCCGAGAAGCTGAGGGTGCTGGAGGACGTCTTCCGTCTGCACCCTGACGAGCCCTGTATCGTCTTCACCGCGTCGAACCGCATGGCCCTCGACGTCTCGGCGCGGTTCCTGATCCCCGCCATCACCGCCCACTCCGACAAACACGAGCGCAACCGTGTGCTGGACGCCTTCTCTGCGGGACGGATCAAGGCGCTGGCCGCCTGCGAAGTCCTCAACGAAGGGTGGGACGCGCCGGCCGTGAAGGTGGGCGTCGTCCTGGGCGGTGAGAAGGGCGTGCGCGAGGCCGTGCAGCGTCTCGGGCGGCTCCTCCGCAAATCCGGGGACCGCACCGCCCGGCTCTACGAGGTCGTCCTCCAGGAGACTCCCGACGTCGCGCGCGCGCGGCGCCGGGGGCAAAGCGATGCTTACCGCCGCGCACCGCGTCTATCACTGGGACAGGCGAACCAGCTCGATCTCTTCTGACCGGCTCGAGGACGACACCCTGCCCGTCCTCGCGCCCGCGCTCGCCGTCTATCGCGCGGGCATCGGCTGGACGCGCGGCCGGGTGCGGAACGCCGCGCGGCGCGCTCTGGAGGGACTCCGGCCGGACCGCGTCGAGCCGGTCGTCAAGCTCCTCGACGACGAGGCCACCTATGAATGGCCAGCCACCGCCCGCTGCGCCGAGCGGCGCGTCGGCGTCTTCGAGGCCGCGGGCGCGCGCCACCCGCTGCTCGACGCCGACGCCGCCCGCGGCCTCCTCGCGGAGACCTTCACGCCGCCGCCGGCCGGTCACGACGAGGCCGTCGCGCTGCTCTACGCCGACTATCCCGAGTTCCACCGCCTGGCCGCCTTCCCGGCCGACTACACCACCGAGGCGCTCCGCGCCGACTACGACCTCGCCCAGGCCCAGGCGCTCCTCTATTCCGCGACCACGGTCACCGTCGAGGCCCGGCGTGATTTCAAGCACGTCCTCCGCTACGCGCGGCTGGCCCGGCTCCTCCATCACGTGGAGCGTATCGGCAAACCGTCGAGGCGGGCTCGACGCGCCGCCGGCGCGGACGGCGAGGGCTACCGCTTCGTGCTGAGTGGCCCGAACTCCGTGCTGCGCCGGACGCGCGCCTACGGCGTCGACTTCGCGCGGTTCCTGGCCGCGCTGGTGCGGCTCCCCGACTGGCGGCTGCGGGCGGACATCGAGCTGCGCCGGGGCTGGCGCCCGTTCGCCTTCGCGCTCACCTCGGCGGATGGGTTGGGGACGGGCGTGGCCGCGCCGCCCGAGTTCGACTCGGGTCTCGAGGAAGCGATCGCGCGCAAGTTCGGCCGCACGCGAGAGGGTTGGCGTCTCCGCCGAGAGGCGGCGGTGCTCGACGTCGGCGGCGGCAGTCTCCTGGTTCCCGATTTCGTCTTCCGCCACCAGGACGGAACCGAGGTGGTGCTGGAGATCGTCGGCTACTGGACCCCCGAGTACCTGGCCGACAAGCTGAGCCGGTTGTCCGCAGTGCGCGGCGTGCATCTGATCGTCGCCGTGCCCGGACACCTGGCGCTGCGCGCCGCCGAGCTGCCGGCGACGGTGCTACCGTTCAAGCGCCGTCTGCTCCTTCGCGATCTGCTGCCGCGCCTCGAGGCATTCCGACCGACGTGACCCAGTCATCGATTCGCGGCACCGGTCATTCCCATTCGAAGCGGTGCAACACCGGCTCGTTTCCTTCCACGGCCAGCGCACCGCGGAAATCATCTCCAAGATCGAGCGAGAGGAGCCTCCATCGTTCGGGCGCGGCGGGATAGCGCCGGTCCGCCAGAAGCCTTGCCGGCAGTGCAGGGTCCGCCGACACGTCGAAATGGTCGAGGCCGTGCACGACGCCGTCGCCTCTACCCTTGAGATACGCTTCCTTCTGCGTCCAGACGTGGAAGAATCCCGGGCGCCGACGCTCCAGGGGAAGGCCAAGCAGGGCCCGGCACTCCGGCGACGAGAAGAAATGCCGCGCCACATCCTCGATTTCCGTTGCGCCGTCGATGGCCTCGAGATCCACGCCGACCTCGTGCGCCGCGGCCAATGCCACGAGGGCGACGTGGCGCGAGTGCGCGAGATTGAAGCGGAGCGGGGGACGGGGTGAGAGCGCGGGCTTGCCGTGGGACCCCAGGTGGAATGCGCTTCGGTGTGTGGCGGTGCCGCGATAGCGCGCGATCAACGTGCGAAGCGCAGCGTGCGCCATGACGTAGCGCGCGCGGTCCGCCTCGAAGTGGAACCTGACCGCGCGCGCTCTCTCGTCGTCCGAGAGGAGCTGACAGAGGGCGTCGAGGGGCCCGCGCGTCGCGTCGAGGGGAACGCGCCAGAGGTGAACCTCGCCAGTCGCCAACGGCCGGAGCGCCGCAGCGGGGCCCCACCGCCAGGCCGGCAGGCGGCTCACTCCGGGCGCGGGCGGATAGGACGCGCCACCCGAGGCGCGCGCGCGATGGTCGTCTCGCGTGCGCTCTGCCCGTGTCCCTCCGCGAGGTGGTCGAGTTCGCGGGCCGAGGATGCCACCGCCGGATGCGCGGCAACGGTTTCAGCGAAGGGTTGGACGGTCACGCGAACACGCGGTGTCCTGCGCTCTGTCGAGGCACGCGTTCAATTGCTTGGCGAGGCCCTGAATGTGCGGTTCCTTGAAGACAATCTCCTGGTGGCGGCCAGGCACCGCATAGATCTCTAGCCCTCCCGCCGCCAGCCGCCCCCAGACCGATCGAGGATCACGAGGGCCGCCTTCAGTCGTGAACACGACCACCCGGCCTGGGTAGACTTGGGGGACATAGCCTCGCGCGGCTCGACGGTGCACGGCCTCGATATAGGGAATTCTCAAAGAGGGCGGCAGGCGGTACGTCGTACCGGCGACCGAGTAAATGGTGCACGCCACCTTCTTGGCGGTGTGTGTGATCTTCGTCAGCTGGCCCCTCAGGTGGGTCGAGACCCCGTCCCAAATGTACGCGAGCTTCGCCTGAGGTTCGAGCCGGGCCAGGGTACGCCAACGACGAGACACCAAATCCCCGAAGGAGGGCGCATCGGGCAACGAGTGGGAAGCATGTGAACTGAAGGAGAGGGAGGATTCTCCATTGCCAGGGCGCGAGGGATCAAGCAAGACGAGAAGGGCGATTTCCTCACCCTGCCTCCGCAACTGCTGGGCGATCTCAAAGGCCAGGGTGCCGCCAATGCAATAACCGCCCAAGAAATACGGCCCGCGGGGTTGAGCACGCCGGAGTTCGCCGAGGTAATGAGCCGCGATGTCCTCCATGCGGGTGTAGAGGGCGCGTTGTCCCTCCCGACTTTGTTGCAATAACCCATACAACGGCTGATCCGGAGGGAGATAACGCGATAGGAAGGCGTTGCTATTTTCCCCATGAACCCAGAAAAACGGTGGTTTGGACCCGTTCGGTTGAAGCGCCACCAGTGACGACAACGGCGCCGGCCATCCGTCCTGACTCAGGAGACCGGCGAGGTGTCCCACCGTCGGGGCCTGGAAGAGGGTGGCCACGGGAAGACGCTTGCCGAATGTCTTCTCGATGTGGTCACACAGGCGCATGGCCAGCAGCGAGTGTCCGCCCAAGTCGAAGAAGTTGTCCTCAACACCCACCCGCTCGAGGCCGAGAACGTTGGCCCAGAGCTTGGCCAAGGCGTCCTCCAGAGGGGTACGAGGAGCGCCAGAGGCTCGGTCGACGTCGAGCCTCGTCTGCTTGGCAGCAGCAAGCGCTCGGCGGTCGACCTTTCCGCTGGGTGTCAGGGGAAGAGCAGGCAGCCGGACGAACCCTGAAGGGATCATGTGAGTGGGGAGTCGTTCGCCGAGGTACTGTCGAAGCTGGTCGCGCGCGGCCCCCGTCTCGCCGCGAACCTCGAAGTAGGCAACGAGGGACTTGTCCCCGGGCCGATCCTCCCGAGCCACGACCACGACGTCTCGGACCGTAGGATGTTGCCTGAGCACCGCCTCGATTTCACCCGGCTCGACGCGAAAGCCCCGGATTTTCACCTGATCGTCGACGCGGCCGAGGAATTCGAGGGTGCCGTCCGGGCGGTAGCGGACGAGGTCCCCAGTCCGGTAGAGCCGGGCGTCGGGTCGATCCGCAAAGGGGTCGGGAACGAACTGCTCAGCGGTCAAGTCCGGACGGTTCAGATAGCCCCGCGCCACGCCGTCGCCCCCGATGTACAGCTCACCCGGCACGCCGATGGGCACCGGCTCCTGGTAACGGTCGAGCACATACGCGCGGGTGTTCGCGATCGGCCGCCCGATCGGCACCGACGATCCCGCCTCGCAGGCATCGCTCACAGGGAAGCAGCACGCGAAAGTCGTGCTCTCGGTGGGCCCGTAGCCATTGATGAGCTGGCATTCAGGCCGCTCCCGGAGCACCGAGTTGACGTGAGGGACTGACAGCACGTCGCCCCCGGCGAGAAGCTGGCGAACCGAACCCAAGGCCCCGATGTCCTCCTCCACCACTTGGTGAAAGAAGGCCGCGGTCAACCAGAGCGTCGTGACCTGATGGCGCCGCAGCGCCTGGCTCAGCTCCGCCACCGACGGGACCCCCGGCGGGAAGATCGCCAATCGCGCGCCGTTGAGCAGGCTGCCCCAGATCTCGAACGTCGAGGCGTCGAATGCCAGGGGCGCCAGATGCAGGAACACCTCGTCGGGGGCCAGACGCGCGTAGTCTGTATTCTTGACCAAGCGCACGACCGCCCGGTGGGGGACGCTCACGCCCTTCGGCCGCCCGGTCGATCCCGAGGTGTACATGATGTAGGCGAGGTTGTCCGGCGTGGCGTGGGTGACCGGCGTGGCGTCACTCTCCCGCGCGATCGCCGGCCAGTCCGCATCCAGGCAGAGGATGCGGGGGCCGTCCTCGGGGAGCCGGGCGCGCAGTCGCTTCTGCGTCACGAGCACCGGCGCTCGGGTGTCCTCGAGGATGAAGGCGAGCCGCTGCCGGGGATAGGAGGGGTCCAGCGGGACATAGGCTCCGCCCGCCTTGAGGATGCCCAGGAGGCCGACGATCATCTCGAGGGAGCGCTCGACACAAAGAGCGACCGGCACCTCGGGGCGGACCCCAAGCGCTCGAAGATGATGGGCGAGCTGATTGGCCCGACGGTTCAGCTCGTTGTAGGTGAGAGATTCGTCCTCGAAGGCGAGGGCGACCCGGTCGGGCGTCTGCACCACTTGGGCCTCGAACAGCTCGGGAATGACCCGGTCCGCGGGATAGTCCCGCCGGGTGTCATTCCACTCCACCACGAGCTGCCGTCGCTCTGACGCGGTCAGAAGGGGGAGCGCCGAGAGCGTCTGGCCAGGGTCGGCAGCGATTCCTGTCAGGAGCGTCTCGAAGTGTCCGAGCATCCGCCGGATTGTCGCCGGATCGAACAGGTCCGTGTTGTATTCCAACGATCCGCTCAGCCCTCGTTCGGTCTCGGTCATGTACAGGACGACTTCGTAGGGGGCCGCTTTCCGATCTAACTCGAGCGGCGTGGTGATCAGCCCCGACAGTTCCGGCGTGAATCGCGGCGTATTCCGGAGGGCAAACACGACTTGATACAGCGGTGAGTGGGTCGTGCTCCGCTTGGGCTGAAGCTCCTCCACCAACTTCTCGAATGGCACGCCCTGATGAGCGTAGGCCCCCAGCGCCACCTCGCGAACGCGACCCAGCAACTCTCGAAAGGTGGGATTGCCGGAGAGATCGGTACGCAACACCAGGGTATTGACGAAGAACCCGATCAGCTCCTCGGTTTCCACGCGCGTACGGCCCGCGATCGGAGACCCCACCGCGATGTCTTCTTGACCGGTGTAGCGGTAGAGCAGCGCCTGGAACGCGGCCAGCAACGTCATGTAGAGCGTGGCCCCCTCCTTCTGGCCGAGGCTCTTGAGCGACTCGGTCAGGGGAGCGGAGAGCGCGATCGATTGGATCGCGCCCCGGTACGTCTGGATCGCCGGTCGTGGCCGGTCGGTGGGCAGGGCCAGCACTGATGAGTAGCTGCCGAGCTGCTGCTTCCAATAGGAAAGCAGGTTCGCCAGGACCTCACCCTGGAAGCGTTGCCGCTGCCAGACGGCAAAGTCGGTGTACTGGATCGGCAACTCCGGCAGGATCAAGGGGTCCCCGCTGGCGAGGGCCCTGTACGCCGCCGCCAACTCCCGGAAGAGCACGCCCGCAGACCACCGATCGGAGGCGATGTGGTAGGTGACGAGAAGGAGCACGTGCGCGTCCTCGCCCAATTGGAACAAGGCGGCCCTCAGCATCAAGTCCGAGGACAAGTCGAAGGGGCGGCGGGTGTCGGCCAGGATCAGACGCTGAAGTTCTTCCTCGCGCTCCGCGTCAGGCGACTCACGCAGATCGATCAAGGGCATCACCACGGCCCGGGGTTCGCCGATCACCTGCATTGGCCTGCCATCGACCAAGGTATAGGTGGTTCGCAGCACTTCGTGCCGGGCGACAATGGTGTCGAGCGCTCGTCGCAGGGCCTCCCGGTTGAGGGCTCCGCGTATGTGGACGGCTCTGGGCATGTTGTAGGCCGCACTCTCCGGGTCCATCTGATTCACGAACCACAGCCGCTGCTGGCCAAAGGAAAGCGGACAGGGGCCGGCCGCGGGCTGCCTCCGACGCTCGATGAAGACCTCCCCATCGGCCAACCTGCGCCCCGAGGCAGCCCAACCGGCTTCCTCAGGCTGGCGCTGGGCAATGGCGAGAGCCATGTCGGCCAGGGTTGGTGCCGCCAAGAGCAGCCGCGGGAGGAGCTCCACCTGGAATGTGTCGATCACCCGGGAGATGACGCGACTGGCCAGCAACGAGTCTCCTCCCAGCTCGAGAAAGCTGTCGTGTATGCCCACCTGGTGGAGGCCAAGGACTTCTGTCCAGATGCGGACCAGCGCCTCCTCGGTCGGGGTACGCGGCGGCGCGAATGGGCGATCCAGCTCGGGTCTGGCCGGCTGGGGCGCGGGGAGCGCGTGGCGGTCCACCTTCCCATTCGGCGTCAGCGGCAGTGCGTCGAGATACACGAAGTGGGCGGGAACCATATGGTTCGGGAGCTTCTGATTCAACCCGCTCCGGATCTCAGAGACAGTCGGCGCTGGATGTCGGGCGGGAACGACATAGCCCACCAGGCGTGTGTTTCCGGGGACCTCTTCCCACGTCCCGACGGCGGCCTCCTTTATGCCGTCCACCCTGACCAGGGCCACCTCGATCTCCGCGATCTCGACCCGGTATCCTCGGACCTTCACCTGGAAGTCTCTTCGGCCCAGATGCTCGAGGCACTGATCGGGCCTCATGCGGCCGAGGTCCCCAGTGCGGTAGATGTGCTCCTCTCCGCCGTCC
>JBGPYK010000269.1:0-4409 GCA_041493245.1 Methylomirabilia bacterium
AGCACGGAGGCGGCCGCCATCGCCGACACCCCCTGATCGATGGCATGCGTCACCATGTGGAAGATCGGCCCCGAGTGAGCCGCACAGCACGCGAAGTGGGTCAGCGCGATGACCCAGAACTGCGGCGCTCGGAGCACCTCCGCCGTGGAGAACACCCGCGCGTCCGCGGGCGCCGCGCCGCCGAGGGCGGCGGCGCCGACGTCGCCCGGCTGCTCGCGGATCAGGAGCGCGACGGGGAGGATCACCAGCCACGCGAGATCGCCGATCACCAGCATGGCAATCCGCCAGTCGTAAAGCGACGTGAGCCAGCGGGCGAGCGGCGCGATGCCGAGGATGCCGAAGCCGATGCCGGCGGACACGATGGCGACGGCGAGACCGCGCCGGGCGCTGAACCATTTCGTAGCCGTCGCGGTGAGCGGCGCGTAGAAGGCCCCGGCGCCGACGCCCACCATGACGCCGAAAGTCACCTGGAGTTGCCAGAGCGCGCCCACCTGGCTCGAGAGCACGAGGCCGAGTCCCAGCAGCGAGCCGCCGGCGAGCACGACGATCCGGGTGCCGATGCGGTCGGAGAGGAAGCCCCACAGGAACGAGCCGGCGCCCATCCCGAGCCAGTTCAGCAGCGCAATCGTCGAGATGCCGGTGCGGCTCCAGCCCATCGATTCCTCGATGGGCTTGACGAACACGGCGAGCGAGAAGAGCGCCCCCATGCCGAGGCACACGATGGCGGCGGCCGCGCCCAGGACGACCCACCCGTAGAAGACTCTCGGCTGACCCATGCGGTGAACTTACGATAGCATGGCCGCGATGACGAAATTGATCTGGCCCGCCGTCGCGTCCGCGGTGGCCGTCGTCGCCGCGCTCGCCCTGCGCGCCATCCTGCTGTCGACCATGCGCCGCTGGAGCGCGCGTGAGGGTGGCGTCCAGGTCTTCGTCGACGCCCTCCGCTTGCCGTCGTTGCTCTGGTGCGTGGTCGTCGGGCTGTACGTCGGCATCGATGCCGCCACCGAGGTCTCCGGCTTTTCGACGCGCTTCCGACACGAGCTGTCGCTCGTGCTGCAGTCGGCCGTCATCCTGTCGGCGACGTTCACCGCTGCCGGCGTAGTGGGGACCCTGATCGGCCGCGTGAGTCAGCGCCAGTCCTTCGGCGGCCCGGTGACGGGGCTCGCGCAAGCCGCGGCCCGCGCCACCGTACTCGTCCTCGGCCTGCTGACCCTGGCCCTGCACCTCGGCGTCCAGATCATGCCGGTCATCACCGCCCTCGGCGTGGGCGGCCTGGCGGTGGCGCTCGCGCTCAAGGACACGCTGGCCAACCTCTTTGCCGGCATCCATCTCCTGGCCGACCGGCCGATCCGCGTCGGCGACTACGTCAAGCTCGGCGGCGCCGACGCGATCGAGGGCTACGTCGTCGACGTCGGCTGGCGGGCGACGCGCATCCGTCTGCTCCAGCACAGCGTGGTGATCGTCCCCAACCAGACCGTGGCGAACTCGATGATCGTCAACTACGACATGCCGGAGCCCCACATCCGGATCGACATCCGCGTGAGCGTCGGCTACGGGGAGGACCCCGCGCGCATCGAGGGCCTGCTCCTCGACGTCGCCGGCAAGGCGATCGGCGAGGTGCCGGGCCTCATGAGCGAGCCGGCGCCCTCGGTGCGCTTCGCGCCGGGGTTCGGCGTCAACTCACTGGACTTCACCCTCTTCTGTCACGTCGTGAAGTTCGTCGACCAGTTCCCCGTGCAGCACGACCTACGCAAGCGCATCCTCGCCCGCTTCCGCGCCGAGGGCGTCGAGATGTCACATTCCACGCAGACGGTGCAGGTCGTGCCGCCTGCCGGAGGCGCCGCGCCCCCGATGTGATGCGTCCTCGAAGCGCGCGCGTGATTCCACTCGCGGCCATCACGGTGCTCGTCGGCGTCGCCGTGACGCTGGTCGCGCTGTCGTTGCGCCAGCCGGCGATACCGGTATACTCGCCGACGCCGCCGTCGTTGCGCGACGCCGGCCACGCCCTCGTCGGCCCCGTGCTCTACACCGTGGACGCGACCAGCCCGGAGCAGTGGCGCTACTTCTCCTTCCGCCTCGGCAGCGTGATCGAGAACGCTGGCGCGAAGGACTGGGATCTCGCGTTCCGCCGCTACCAGATCATCGCCAACGGTGGCCGCGAGTTCGTGGGCGGGGCGGGGGTCACCGATCTCGGCGAGGTCGCCTTCGCGGACGTGAAGACGGTGCCCGAAGCGGGCTACCAGCCGACCGAGGGCGGCACGGATCCTCGCAACCCGGCCATCGCGAGCTGGTACGGCTACAGCTACTTCTCACACGTGCTGAGCGCGAAGCCGCACGTCTGGGCGGTGCGCACGGCGGACGGCCGGTACGCGAAGCTCGAGCTCGTCAGCTATTACTGTCCGCGCTCGCAGCCCGGGTGCCTGACGTTCCGGTACGTCTACCAGGGCGACGGCTCGCGCGTCGTCAGCCAGAACTAGCAGGCTGCGGAAAAACCCGCAGGCTGCTCAAAAAGGTCCAGATGCGAGGCGGCGCCCGCCGGCCGCGCGCGAGGCGTACTCCCTGTACGTTGAGCGTGCGGCCAAGGGCGCCAACGAAGCAGATGGGCCTTTTTCAGCAGCCTGCTAGATCGCGAGACCAGGGGCGGGGAGCAGGGGGCCGGTGACGCGCGCCGCCAGCTGATGGGCGAGGGCGGGCAACGGCGCGCCGGCGGGACGGCGCTCGAGGCCGAGAGCGCGCTGGATCTCCAGCACGAGCTGGAAGTTCAGGTCGTGGCCTGCGTTGCGCGCGATCACATGGCCAACGACGGGACGGCCGAGGAGCGCCAGGTCGCCGATGAGGTCGAGAATCTTATGGCGGACGAACTCGTCACGATAACGGAGCCCGTTGAGGACGCCGCGCTCGCCGAGCACGACCGCGTTCTCGAGTGAGCCGCCGCGCGCCAACCCCTCCCGCCGCATCTGGCCGAGGTCCTTGAGGAAGCCGTAGGTGCGCGCGGGCGCGAAGTCCTCGACGAACATTCGCTCGCTGGGCACGCAGGAGAGCGCGAGCGTACCGATGGCGGGATGGTCGTGGTCGAGCGTGTAGCTGATGCGGAACGTGTCCGAGGGCACGATGTGGATCCATCGCCCGCCGGTGCCGACCCGGATCGGATGGGGGATCACGATGTGCCGGCGGGGCGCCGACTGCACGGCTCGACCGGCGGCGGTGAGCAGCGTGACGAACGGTTTGGCGCTCCCGTCCGCCGCCGGGATTTCCGCGCCGTCCACCGACACATCGAGATTGTCGATGCCGAGGCCCGCGGCCGCCGCCAGCAGGTGCTCGACGGTCTGGATCCGCGTGCCGTTCCGCCCGACGGTCGTGGCGTAGTGGGAATCGACGACGCTCTCGGGGGCGGCGGGGATGGGCTCGACGTGACCCGCGATGCGGAAGACGATGCCGGAGTTCGGCGGGGCCGGGCCGATCGTGACGCCGACGGGTTTGCCGGAGTGAAGACCAATCCCGCTGACGCTCACCGGCTTACGGATCGTCTTCTGATACATGGGCGGATTCAGGGAGAGCAACCCGGGTGCCATGGAGCGGCATCGACGTGAGGTGTCGAAAGATCACAACGTTCCGGCAATCGACGGCGATCGTCAGAAGCCCCGCTGTTGCGCGGATGACACACTTCGTACGGCGCGCGTCTCCTTTATGAAACACCCGTAGGCTGCTGAAAAAGGTCCATCTGCTTCGTTGGCGCCCTTGGCCGCACGTTCAACGTACAGGGAGTACGCCTCGCGTGCGGCCGGCGGGCGCCGCCTCGCATCTGGACCTTTTGAATGGGGGCCCCGATATGGCCCCCATTCCCCCAAACGCTCGGAGCACCCCGGCGAAGCCGTGGCGCTCCTCGACATCCCCAACGCTTGGAGCACCCCGGCGAAGCCGGGGTGCTCCGCGATACTCGGACATGCTCGTCGCAGGGTGTGGAAAAACCCGCAGGCTGGTCAACAAACAGTCGGGTATGGGGGGCCGTGTCGGGGCCCCCCGTGTTTCTAGACGACCGCGGCGGCGCCTCCATCGAAGTTGACCGAGGCGCCGGTGATGAAGCGGGCGCGCTCGGAAACCAGGAAGGCGGCGAGGTCCGCGAACTCCTCCGCCTCGCCCAGGCGGCCGACGGGGATACGCCGCTGCTTGGCCATGTCGGCGTAGAACGCGTCGAGGTCGCCGCCCTTGAAGCGCCGCGTCCACTGCGCGCTCTTCACGACGCCGAGGCAGATGGTGTTCACGCGGATGCCGTCGGCCGCGTACTCGTGGGCGAGCGACTTGGTGAGGTTGATCCCCGCGGCCCGTGTCACCGACGTCGGGAGCGCCTTCGCCGCCGGCGCCTTGCCGCCGATGGTGGTGATGTTGAGGATGGCGCCGCCGCCCCGGGC
>JBGPYK010000083.1:0-8007 GCA_041493245.1 Methylomirabilia bacterium
ACCCGCTCGCCGACGTCGCTCTGCTTGCCGAAGAAGCTGTAGGTCTGGACGAACACCACCGACTCCGACAGCTCGCCCGTCAGCTCGGCGAAGCGCCCGCCGCTGATCCCCCAGTGCGACACGGTGGGGACGTCCCAGCCGATCTTCACCCGGCTCTTGACCACCTGCGCGCCCTCGGGGGCGTTGGCCACCATGACGATGGCGTCGGCTCCACCGTTCTTCAGGCGCAGGAGCTGCGGGCTCATGTCGGGGTCGTTCCAGTTGAACTTCTCGAAGCCAGTGGGCTGGGCGCCGAGCTTGCCGAACCACTTCGTCAACCCCTCCTGGTTGGAGGCGCCCCACGGCGTGTTCTCGAGGATCACGCCGGGCTTCTTCTTGCCGAGCTTCTCGACGACGTGCTTGGCCAGGAAGTGATCGACGATGTCGTCGTTGGCGGAGACGCGGAACATGAAGTTCGGGGCGCGGCCGTTGCGCGTGATGTTCGTGGCCGCGGCCCACGTCCCGACGTAGGGGACCTTCAATTCATGGAAGACGGGCAGCATGGCCAGCCCGACGGGGGAGTGCAGACCGCCGAAGACGGCGACCGCCTTCTCCCGCTCGATGACGTCGCGCGCGGCGGTGACGCCCTTCGACGGGTTACCCTCCTCGTCGCGGATCACCAACTCGATCTTCGAGCCGCCGAGCACGCCGCCCTTCGCGTTGATCTCGTCGATGGCGATCGTCAGACCGCGCTTGATCGCCTCTCCCGACAGCGCCGAGCCGCCGGACGTCGCCGCCACCAGCGCGACCTTCACGGGGGGCTTGCCCTGGGTCCAGGCGATCGTCGCCGGGAGGGCAAATGCAACGATCAGGAGCGCCACCAATGTTAGGAATACCGTACGACGCATAAGAGCCTCCTCGCTGGATGACACCGAATTCCTCACGCGATACTACAGGCCCGCGAACAGCCTCACAAGCCCAGGGCGGGGCGCCTCTCCGCGCCGGCCGGATGGCTCAGTCAGCAGCCTCGACGAGCCGGACGCGGATCTTCCCCGGGACGTCGCTGTATTGAATTTCACACTCTTGCACGAGGCGGCGGACGGGACTGGGATATACCGATGATCTCGGTTGCGGAACTCGATAACATCGCTCGTGCTCGTATCGAGGATGCCAAAGCGCTTCTGACGGCCGGCCGCTTTGACGGCGCCACCTACCTTTGCGGCTACGCCGTCGAAGGAGCGCTCAAGGCTCGGATCTGCCGGACTCTCAACTGGGCGGAGTTCCCGCGCACCGGCGGCGAGTTCCAGGCCTACAGAAGCTTTCAGACCCATGAACTTGACGTGCTGTTGCGCCTCTCGGGGCAGGCGGAACGGATCAAGCAGAACCACTTCGCGCTCTGGACCGCCGTGGCCGTCTGGAAGGTGGACCTGCGTTACAATGCTGTCGGCACGTCGCGGTTGCTGGACGCGACGGTGATGATCCAGGCGGCCGAGGAGCTGTTGGGGGTTCTATGACGGTGACCGAGCTGACGGAGAAGTTCACCGAACTCGAGTCGCACATCGCCGAGGAAAAGGGCGACTTCGCGTTCTTCGCCCTCTTCCTGCCCGAAGACGCCCCCGATTATTGGGATTTGATGGTTGCGGCTCCGTGGGCCGGTGATGACACACGAAGCACCGTCGACTACTTCGTCGAACAGATCAAGTCAAGACTTGGCGCGCAGGTGTTGATGAGCCTTTCGCGGATCGTCGTCATCGATCCCCAGCACGCCGCCGTTCAGGCCGTCACCCGTGAGATTCAGATCGAGCACGGCCGGGTCGAAATCAGAGACCGCGACTTCTTTGGCCTGCCCATCAAGCACGCCTACATCATCACGTCAAAGCTGGCTCCCGCACCGGCGGCGGCATAGCTGCCGCACGAGCTGCCGGAGCCGAGGCTCAGCCCCTCCGATCTCTCCAGCATCACGATCCAGAAGCTGCCGCGCGAAGCCACTAACAAGTAACCGAGGCCTATCCGCCGACGCCGAGGTAGGTCGACATCACCGACTCGTCGGCGCGGAGCGCGGCGGGCGTCCCTTCGAAGACCACGGTGCCGTGGTCGATCACGTAGACGCGGTCGGCGAGCTGGAGCGCCATGTCGGCGTACTGCGCGACGAGGAGCATGCTCACGCGCTCGGTCTTCAGATCGCGGATGGTGCCGATCACGGCCTCGACCACGAGCGGGGCCAGGCCCTGCGAAGGCTCGTCGAGCAGGAGCAGCTCGGGGCCGGTCATGAGGGCGCGGGCGATCGCGAGCATCTGCTGTTCTCCGCCGGAGAGGAAGCGGCCCTTGCGGTCCAGCACCTCGCGGAGCTTGGGGAAGCGCTCGAGGGCGATCTCGCGGGTCCAGCGCGAGCCGGGGCGCCGGGCGATGTCGAGGTTCTCCCGCGCCGTCAGGTACGAGAAGATGCCGCGGGTCTCGGGCACGAGCGCGATCCCCGCGCGGGCGATCTCGTGGGGCGCGCGCCCCGCGACGTCCCCGCCCTTGAAGACGACGTGGCCCGCGCGCGGACTCCCCGTTGACGGCCCCTGTTGTCCGCGCTGTATCAGGTCACCGAGTACCGATAAGGGCCTCTATGCGCTATAGTCTCACCAGGATGCTGCGCTCGATCTTCCACGGTGTCCAGCGACGTCTTCGACCGTCGGCCCGGCCCGGCGACGTCACCGAGCAGCACATCCGGGAGGCGCGCGCGCGCGAGTCGTTCCCGTACGTGGTCGAGTACGGCGTCCCGCTCGACTTCGCGTTCCCCCCGGGCTTCGCCTGTGACAAGTTCCGGGGCCTCCGCTATTGCGAGGTGCTCGCGGCGGTGCCCCAGCCCGCGCCGCCGGCGGGCGCCACGCCGGCCAAGGTCGTTACGTTCTGGCGCGACCGCGAGAGCTTCGACCGCCAGGCGTCGATCTTCACGCCCGCGATGGGTGGACCACCGCTGATCTGGCAGGGCTACCAGAGCCAGGTCCAGGCCCGTGAGAAGTCGAAGTGGTGGAAGAACACCGCCACCGTGTATTTCGTGGCCGTCCATACCGTCGCCGTGCTCGGCACGGCGGAGGCGCTGCGAACGCACTATGCCGAGCTGTTCGCGCCGGGCAACGTCCACGTCTACACGAAAGACGCGCAGTACGATCTCCTCGACGGCCAGCCATTCCGCTTCACCTACAAGGTGCGCAACATCGGCGCGGCCAAGACCGCGCTCTCGCTCGCGCCACCTCATGTCCTGCGCGTCGGCGCCGCGGAGGCCTCTCACGCCCCTGGCGCCCTGCCGGACTGCCCCAGCAAGCGGGCCAACGTGCTTCCCGCACCACCGTCGGATCCCGGCCCCACGCTGGGCGACGACGTTCGAGAGGTGCCCGACATCACGGTGGGTGAGATCGAGGAGATCAGCGTCTCCGGCCTGGCGCGTGGCGCCGGCCGCTACTGTCTGGCCGTCAACGGGAAGGCGGAATCCGGCGCGGTGCGGCGCCTCATCCTTGGGGACTCGGAGTTCCATACCGACCTCAGCGTGCGCGTCTGGCCGTTGATCGGCTACGAGGTGCACCCGGCCCGCGTCGAGCGCGACCGGTGCTGGTACGGGATCTTGGTGAGCAGCGGCGTCGCCTTCCCCGACGGCATCCGCATGACCGCAGAGCTGAAAGCTGTCGCGGGCGCCGCGTTCGGGTTCGTCCAAGGCGTGGCCGACGCCCGGCCGCCGCTCACGGTCGGCACCCCGGGCGCGGAGGTCTCCGGCCTCGACTGGCTGACTCGTCCCCTGGAGGCCAAGAAGGACACGACGCTGATGCTCGAGGTCCGAGCTCCCGGCGTCACCGAGCCGGCGTGCGCCGAAATCGGCCGGAAGATCAAGCTCAGGCACTTCGGCCCAAAGGAGTTCAGCCGATGAAACGCTACGGACTGCTGATTCTGCTCGCGTTGCCCCTGCTGGCCGAGGCCGCCGACCGTCGCGTGGTCAGCCTCAAGGGCCGTGTCATCGACGACGCGAGCAACGAGGGGCTCCCGCTCGTCGAGGTCAAGGTCGCCGGCCAGCAAGACCTCCCGACGGTGAACACGGACGGCAAGGGGAACTACGTGATCGCCAAGGTTCCGGCCGGATCGTTCACGCTCGAGTTCCGGAAGCCCGGCTTCGAATTCTTCCCCACGTCCGTGAAGCAGACGGTCTCCCAGGGCGAAGCGACGATCGAGGACGTCTTCCTGCTCGAGCAGAACGCGCCGTCCGACGACTACTACACCCGCCTGGCCAATCGCGACGTCCAGCGCGTGCAGCGCCGAATTTCCGGAGGCGGTCAGCCGGCACAGGAGTACGCCAAGGCGTGGGGCCGGCTCGAGGAGATGAACATCTCGCCCAGCGGACGCGCCGCGTATGCGCGCTCGCTCACCACGCTGGCTCCCGCCGTCACGACGCTCAAGCTCCCCAAGCTCCAGGACTATGCGGCCGCGAAGCCCGACGCGATCCGCCGGTTCCAGGCGGAGACGGAGCGGGCCGTCACCAGCGACACGCACCTCACCGCCAAGGCGGAGCTGAAACGGCAGGGGCTCACCGACACGGTCATCGTCGATGTCGCGGCCAGCACGCTGAAGAAGACCAATGCCCCGGCCGAGGCGAAGCGGGACTTCGTGACGAAGTTCGGACGCAACTATGGCTCGGCGTCCGAGAATGAGCTGATGAAGGTGACGCCGCACAGCCCCGGCAGTGTCAGGTCGGACTCGGGCAGCCGGACGAGCGGACCCAGCACCGGCACGCCGACCAGCGGCGGCGACAAGAAAACGACCCACCCGAAGCTTCATAGCCCGGGGCTGGAGCGCCCCGCGCTCGAGAGGCGTGAACGCTGACTTCGGGCTCGACGCCTTGGAGCTGGTGGAGCGACGCCGGCGGGGGGGCACCTTGTCAAGACGCGGCCGGCACAGTAGGATGCCTGGCTATGAAAAAAGATACCTCGCGCGAAATGCGGCTGCTCGGTCACCACCCCCTCGACGGCTTCGGCAACTGCGGGGAGGGCATGGCCATCCAGCTCACCCGGGACGGTCGCCGTGTGCTCTGGATCGCCCACGAGTCCGCCCCGAAGAACGTGACGGCGGTGGACGTGACCAATCCGAAGAAGCCGGCGCTCATCGTGCAGACCGCCCTGCCCCACGACCAGATGCGCTCCAACTCGCTCGACCTGGTCGGCGACCTGCTCGTCGTCGCCTACCAGACGAAGGAGGTGGGCGCCAAGCCGGCGGGGTTCGAGATCTTCGACGTGGGCGATCCCGCCAAGCCGAAGTCGATCGGCTTCTTCGACGCCTCCGGCCCGTACTCGCGCGGCGTCCACCATCTGTGGTTCGTCGACGGCGCCTACGTCCACTGCGCCTCCGGCGCCGGGGACTTCAAGCCGCGCAACCAGAAGGACGACCAGTTCTACCGGATCGTCGACGTGCGGAACCCGTCGCGGCCGGTGGAGGTCGGGCGCTGGTGGCTACCGGGCACCCGCGACGGCGACGCCGCGCCACCGCCGCCGCGCCACCCGCGGTTCGACAACGGCTACCGTGCTCACAACACCAACGTCTATCCGAAGCGCCCCGACCGTGCCTACCTCGGCTATCTGGACGGCGGCGCCATCGTGCTCGACATCTCCGACATGGCCCATCCGCGCATGGTCTCCCGCTGGGACTACCACCCGCCAATGCCGGGTTTCTGCCACACGGTGCTGCCGCTCTTCGATCGCGGGCTGCTCGTGGTCAGCGACGAATCGACCCGGCCCAACGCCGAAGACTGGCCCAAGCTCGTGTGGATCGTCGACGTGCACGAGGAGAGCAAGCCGGTCCCCATCAGCACGTGCCCGCTGCCGCTCAAGAAATTCGCCAAGCGCGGGGGCCGCTTCGGCGCCCACAACCTCCACGAGAATCGGCCGGTGCCGGGCACGTGGATTTCCGAGCAGGTGATCGTGGGGACGTTCTTCAACGGTGGTGTCCGGGCCTTCGACCTCGCCGATCCGTTCCACCCCGTCGAGGTGGCCCACGCCGTCCCGCCCGCGCCGCGCAAGTCCCGCTTCAAGGCCATTCAGCTCAACGACGTCTTCGTGGACGACCGCAACGTCCTCTTCACCGTCGACCGCATCATCGGCGGCCTCTACGCCTACGAGTTTAAGGTGTAGTCGCGACGCGCGCGCCGACCGGTGACACGGCGGGAGGCGGGCGGACGGCGTCCTCTGTAGGGCGGGGGCTTGTCCCAGGGCTTGTCCCCCGCCGCTCGCTGACCGACGAGAGATGGCGCCGGCGGGGGACAAGCCCCCGCCCTACAGATCCTGTTTCGTTGGATCGCGAATCGGGAATGGGTCACCCGGACGCCGTCCGCCCCCCTCCCGCCGTGTCACCGTTCGACTCCCGTGTGCGAGTTCATGAATGATGAACAATCCTGGCTGTGCGCCGCGCCGGACGAGCGCAATGCCGGAGTCGGCCGTGCTCGGCCTGACGTAAGATGCTCATAGAGCTTCACGACAGGAGGTAAGAGTCATGGCGCGCTCCCTGAAAGTCGCCGCGGCCCAGCTTGGCGCGATCAACGAGGGCACGAGCCGCGAGGAGATGGTCGACCGGATGTTGGCCCTGCTGGAGCAGGGCATACGGGAAGCGGTCGAGATCCTCGCCTATCCCGAGCTGGCCCTCACCCCGTATTTCCCCAAGCGCCTGCGCGACGACTACGATCAGTTCTTCGAGACCGAGGTGCCGCCCAAGTGCCTGGAGCCGCTCCTGCGCCGGGCCGGCCAGGCCGGCGTCGTCTGCCACATCGGCTTCGCGGAGAAGTCGGGCTCGCGGTACTTCAACACGGCGATCCTCACCGACGAGCGGGGCGCGCTCTGCGGCACGTTTCGCAAGATCCACCTGCCGGGAGTCACGAAGCCCGACGGGTACGCGCAGGTCTACGAGCCGCACTTCTTCGAATCGGGCGACACGGGGTACCGGGTGTTCCCGACTCGCCGGGCCAAGATCGGCATCGCCGTCTGTCAGGACCGGCGCTTCCCCGAGTCCTACCGGAGCCTCGGCATCCTTGGCGCGGAGCTCGTGCTGATCGGCTACAACACCCCGCTCTCGCCGCTGGCCCTCGATCTCAACGAGCTGGTGATGCGGGCGGGTGCCTATCAGAACAACCTCTTCGTGATCGGCGTCGCCAAGGCCGGCGTCGAGGACGGCGTCGAGTTCATCGCGGGCAGCTGCGTCATCAACCCAATGGGGCAGGTGATCGCGAAGGCCGCGACGACCGGCGACGAGCTGGTCGCGGCGCGCATCGACCTGGACCAGATGCTGCCCGCCCGCAAGCGCTGGAACTTCCTTGGGCGGCGCCATCCCGAGCACTACGGCCTGGTCATCCAGCCCGTTCCTCCGGCATTGCGAGATGAGCCCGGTTCCTCCGGGCGAGTCGAGCGGTGAAATGGCTGGTGATTCGCGGATGAACGTCGAGACGATCGTCCGCGGAGGCCGGGTCGTCACGCCGGCCGGTGTCGACGAGGTTGCCGTCGCCATCGGCGGCGGCAAGATCGTGGCGATCGGCGCGGAGGCGGTCCTGCCGCGGGCCGACCGGGTAATCGACGCGACGGGTAAGATCGTCTTCCCGGGAGCGATCGACTGTCACGTCCACCTCGGCGCCGAGTACGACGATTGGCGCGGGGGGCCGCTGGCCGCCGCCCACGCCGGGCTCACCACGCTGATCGCCTTCGCGCTCTACGACGACCAGACGCGCGAGACGCTGCCCCAGGCGATTCACCGGCAGCGCGAGGAGGTGGAGGCTCAGTCGGTGCTGGACGTCGGCTTCCACTACATCCTCAACAACCAGCCGTATATCCTTGACGGGATTGATGAAGCGATTGATCTCGGCGTGACGTCCTTCAAGCTCTTCATGACGTACAAGAAGCGCCCGAACCGGATGTGCTCCGACGAGTTCATCGCCAAGGCGATGGAGCGGATCGCCGCGCACGGCGGGCTCTGCCAGCTCCACTGCGAGAACGGTGACGTGCTCAGCTTCCTCGAGGACAA
>JBGPYK010000078.1:0-8312 GCA_041493245.1 Methylomirabilia bacterium
TCCCGAGTTATACATCGCGGCGCTGGGCACGCTGAAGCACGGCAGCGTTTTCTGCCCGCTCTTCTCGGCCTTTGGTCCGGAGCCGATCCGGGCGCGCATGATGATCGGCCATGCCCGCGTGCTCGTCACGACGGAGGTCTCTGCAGCGCGGAAGTGCCCATGCCGTACGCGGGACACCTCGAGGCGGCGGCGCTGCCGCAACCGCCGACCATCGCCGCCGCGGCGCGCGCTATGCTCCGCCGCGATGGCTGACTTCCTCATGCCCATCCTCGGCGCCGACATGACCGCCGGCACGCTCGTCGCGTGGCGCAAGCGCGTGGGCGACCACGTCAGCCGCGGGGACGTCATCGCCGAGGTGGAGACCGACAAGGGACTGATCGACGTCGAGGTGTTCGTGGGCGGAGCGATCGAGCGTCTCCTCGTCGAGGCCGGCGCCACCGTCCCGACCGGGACGGTGCTGGCGACGATCCGGGAGGACGTGGTTGCCGGCGAAGCTCGGGCGGCACCGCCGCCCGTGATCGCGGAACCGAGGGCGGCCATCGCGCCGGTGCCGCCGCCCCGCGAGGCGCGTCCGCCCGGTGAGCGCGTGCGCGTGTCGCCGCTGGCGCGGAGGGTCGCCGCCCAGCTCGGGATCGACCCGACGACCGTACGCGGTACCGGGCCCGGCGACACCGTGACGCGAGACGACGTGGAACGTGCGGCCGCGGAGCGCGCGGCGGCGGTCCCCGACCGCATCCGAGTGGATGCCACGCGGATGCGGCAGACCATCGGAGCCGCGATGGCGCGCTCCAAGCGCGAGATCCCGCACTATTACCTCGCCCACACGATCGACATGCACCGTGCCACGGCGTGGCTCGCCGCCGAGAACACCCGACGTCCCGTCACCGAACGGCTGCTCTACGGGGTTCTCTTGATCAAGGCCGTCGCGCTCGCGCTTCGCGAGGTGCCGGAGCTGAACGGTGTCTGGCGTGGCGACCATGCGGAGCCGAGCGCGGCGATCCACGTCGGCGTGGCGATCTCGCTGCGCGGCGGTGGCCTCGTGGCCCCGGCCCTGCACGACGTCGACCGGCGCGATCTCGGCGACCTCATGCGCGCGTTCCGCGATCTCGTGCAGCGGGCGCGCGGCGGCGGCCTGCGCAGCTCCGAGCTGTCGGACCCGACAATCACCGTCACCAGCCTCGGCGAGCAGGGCGTGGAGACGGTATTCGGCATCGTGTACCCACCGCAGCTCGCGATCGTGGGTTTCGGCAAGGTCGTGGAGCGGCCGTGGATCGTTGACGGCGCGGTCGTCGCGCGCCCGCTCGTGACCGTCACGCTGTCCGCCGACCACCGCGTGACCGACGGGCACCGGGGCGGCTTGTTCCTCGCCGCCGTCGAGCGCCTCTTGCAGGCTCCGGAGCGCCTGTGACGCGGGACGAGCTGCGCGCGACCGTGCTCCGCGTGCTGGGCAACATCGCGCCCGAGGCCGACCTCGCCGCCCTCCACCCCGACATCGGCTTCCGCGACCAGCTCGACCTCGACTCGATGGACGTCCTCAACTTCGTGGTCGGCCTGCACACGGCCCTCGGCGTCGACATTCCCGAGACCGACTATCCGCAGCTCGCGACGCTCGACGCATGCGTCGACTACCTCGACGCGAGCAGCCGCCGGTGACGACGGCCCGGGAGGCGCCGGGGCTCGACGCCCTGCTGCCGCCGGAGATGGCGAAGCGCGCCGAAGAGATCGGCGTGAAGAAGGCCTCCATGGATGCGATCACCCTGCTGGCCCTCGCCGTGCTCGCGGGCGCCTTCATCGCTCTCGGTGGGGTCTTCGCGACCGTGGCTCTCGCCGGCGCCGAGACCGCCCCGTGGGGGGCGACCCGCGTGCTCGCGGGCGCCGTCTTCAGCCTCGGGTTGATCCTGGTCGTCGTCGGCGGGGCCGAGCTGTTCACCGGCAACAACCTGATCGTCATGGCGTGGGCCGGTGGTCGAATCGGCACGTCGGCGCTCCTGAGGAACTGGGCTCTCGTATACGTCGGCAACTTTCTCGGCGCGCTTTCGATCGCGCTCGCCGTGTTCGTCGCCGGCACCCACCACGCGGGCGCGGGCGCCTTCGGCGCCACCGCCCTCCGCATCGCGACGGACAAGCTCCGTCCGGACTTCTGGCAGGCCGTCATGCTCGGGATCCTCTGCAACGTGCTCGTCTGTCTGGCGGTGTGGCTCGCCTACAGCGCCCGGACGACGGCCGATCGCATCCTGGCGGTCGTGCCGCCGATCAGCGCCTTCGTCGCGGCCGGGTTCGAGCACTCGATCGCGAACATGTACTTCGTGCCGCTCGGACTCTTCATCGCCGCCTTCGATCCGGCCTTCATCGCGGCCCGCGGGCTCGAAGCCCCGGCGCAGGTCCTGTCCTGGAGCGCGTTCTTCGGCCGCAACCTGCTGCCCGTCACCATCGGCAACGTGATCGGGGGGGCGGTGCTTGTCGGCGGCGTCTACTGGTTCGTCTATCTCCGCGCCAGGGGCGAGCCGTGAGGCGGCGGCCGCGGCGAGCGCGGCCATCGTTTGATCCTGGGAGAACGTCATGAGTACCTGGGCGGCGTCGACGCCGTGTCCATCTGCCTCGCCACCCGGGATCCCGACGAGCTGGTCCGCGCCGTCGAGCTGATCGAGCCGGCCTTCGGCGCCATCAACCTCGAGGACATCGCGCAGCCCAAGTGTTTCCGTGCCCGAGATCTGGCCGTGGGAGGCGGCGGAGGCCGGCGCCCGCGTCGTGGCGACGGGCCGCAGCGACTTTCCCAACCAACTCAACAACTCGCTGGTCTTCCCGGGCCTCTTCCGGGGCGCACTCGACGTGCGGGCGCGGAGCATCAGCGACGGGATGGCGATCGCGGTCGCTAACGAGCTGGCGCGGTTCGCCGAGGCGCGCGGCCTCCGCGAGGACAAGATCCTGCCCCGCATGGACGGGTGGGACGTGCATCCCCGCGTGGCGGTCGCCGCCGCGATGTCGGCGCAGGCCGAGGGCCTGGCCCTGATGCGGCCGATGTGGGTCGCCAGGCGCGGCGGGCATGCGCACGCGCGGCTATCAGCGCGTGGCTCCCTGAGCGGGGGCCGGTCAGGGAGGCGGATAGCGCAAGAGCGCGGCGACTCCGCCCGCGCGCTCGAGGCCCGCGTGCACGTCGATGCTGGCGACGTCACCACCGGCGGCGAGCACGCGCTGCACCATCGCCTCACCCAGCTCGAGCGCGCTCGTCGCGGCACCGCACCACCGGCAGGCCACGTCCTCCGCACGCTGGAGCGCGTGGCAGGCTGGGCAGCCTCGCCCGTCCTCTCGGTAGCTCGCGAGGAGATAGAGACGATATACCGTGCCGCGGTTGACCGCATCGATCGCGGCCTCGACGCCGGCGGCGGCGCGACCACCGCCTTCCGCGTCGATCAGGACCGTGTCGAGCGCCGCCGCCGCTTGCCCCGCGCCCCGGTCGCGGATCAGCGCGAGCGCGCGCTCCGCGAGCGCGCTCGTGGGCTCGTAGCGCGCCCCCGCCACGTCGCCCACGATCCGATCCGCCAGCCGGGGCGGCACCTGCGTCCGGAACACGGCCAGATTCCGCGGCTCGCCGGCGAGCACGATGGCCCGCAGCCCGTAGTGGTCGACGAGATCAGCCAGCGCGTGGGCCACGGCGTCGAAGTGCCGTTTACGGTGTTCGTGGATGTGTCGCTGATAGCGCGACTGGAGGAGCAGCGACCATCCGCCGCGGCGGTGGTGACCGACCACGTCGTTGGTCTCCAGCGCGATTTCATCCGCGGCGCCCTGCTCGGTGAGCGCGGCGAGGCGCGCGCTCTCGCCGTCGACGAACAGCACCGCTGCCCGCGGCGCGTCGCCGAGTGCCTGCACCAGGGGCCGCAGGCGCGGCGTGTCGGCGACGACGAAGCTGTCGGTGAAGGGAACGGCGAAGTGCAGGATCTCGCGCCGGTTTGCCGAGCCCCCAGCGAACATCGCCACGCCGGCCGCCTCCGGATGAAACTCCTGGCCGACGAGTCGCTGGCCTTCCGCGGTGACCCATGCGAGCTCGGCGTCGAGCTGACCGACGGCCATGGCGGCCGCCTTGCGGATCTCGTTCTTCAGAAAGACGCGCACGCGGTCGCGCTGGTGCTCGTCGGACCAGCGGGTGTCGAGATACACGCTGATCACGGGCGCCGGCCCCGGCTTGGCTCGCGCGAGCTCCTGGAGCTTGGCCGCCACGTCGATGGGCGTCGCTGCTCCCGTCCCGGCCAGTGTGTTGCTCATCCGTGTCCTCCATTCATCGTCGGCGTGCGTGAGGCCGCCGCGGAAACGCGGGCTCGAGAGGTCCGCCACAACGCGGATGGATATGTCTCCGGCACCTCGCCGCGCTCCCACAGCGCGGTGCGCTCAAGGGGCTTCACGGCACGCGTGTGGTCGTAGTGCAACACCAGGTCGAAATCAGACGGCGTCCCCGCGAGCGGCCGCGCGATCTCCCGCAGCGTGGTGGCCGGCGCTCCCGTCGTCGTCATGCCGGGATGCCGGCCTGCTCGGCGGCGGCTGCGAGCAGCCGACAGACCTCTTCGTCCGTCGTCGACCGGAAGTCGTCGTACTGGAGTCCGACGGCGTAGAACGGCTCCGGCATCGTGGCGCAGACGAGCGCGTCGACGTGCGGGCGCAGCTCGTCGCAGGTCTGGCGGGCGCCCGTGGGCACCGCGACGACGATTTGCGCCGGCCCGAGGGCGCGGAGCGCCTGGACCGCTGCGCGCATGGTGGATCCCGTCGCCAGGCCGTCGTCCACCACGATTACCGTCTTTCCCGTCAGGGCCGGTGCCGGCCGATCACCACGGTAGGCGTGCTCACGGCGCTCGAGCTCGCGGCGCTCGCGGGCCGTGATCTGTTCGATGAGGCCCTCGGGCAAGCCGAGCCTGCGAACGAGGTCGCGATCGAGGACTCTCACGCCGCCCGTGGCGAGCGCGCCGAATCCCCACTCCTCGTGGCCCGGCACGCCGAGCTTGCGCACCGTGAACACGTCGAGCGGCGCGTGGAGCGCGCGGGCGACCTCGAAGGCGACCGGCACCCCGCCTCGTGGCAACGCGAGGACGATCACGTCGTCTCGGCCCGAGTAGGCGCCGAGCTTCGTGGCGAGGACTTCGCCGGCGTCCTGACGGTCGCGGAAGAGCGGCGTCATGTCGGCTGATCGACGTGCACCGTCGATGCCAGCCGCTCGAGTTGAATGATTTGGCGAGATTACGTGGTGTGCAGGGGGCAACGGAGGGACGCCGCACCTCGCGCGAGCGTTACCCACCGGTCTCACGTGGGGTCAGTCCGCCCCAGCAGCGGCTCAGCCACCGCGACTTCTGGACTTCGGCGGCCACCAGATGGTTGCGGTCGAGGTCGCCGACCTCAGGGCTCGGTCGTGATGGCGCCAGGGCTTGCGCGCGCTGGTCCTCACGCCCACACCTTCCGCAAGGGCAATGCCAGACGGGTAGCCCGCTAACCCCTTGATCCGCCGGCGTTCTTTCGAGCGCACGCCGGCCGCGCGGTCGGGACAGTGGGGCGCGGACACCGCAGTGAAGCTCGCGCGCGATCACTAACTCCGAGAGCCTGAGGTGGCGGCGCCCCACATGAGGCGTCGACTTCGTCTCAGGTTCAGCCCGACGCTGCGGAACTCGTGGATTCTCGAGGGCTCCTGCGTTGGCAACCTCGATGCACTTCTCGGGGCCGCGTTCGATTACCTCACCCTACGTCTTGTCGCGCAGTCGGCGTGATCCGTCCTTGAGGAGGGTCGGATGATTCGCAGGCTCACGCAGAGCGAGGTGGTGGAGCGGTCGGGCGGAGGCGCAGGCCGAGGCGACGCGAAGGAGGACTGCATCTTCAGCGCAGGAGCAGAAGGAGGATGACAATGAAACGGCCCCACCATGTGGTGTCCGCGTCCGTTCTCGTGATCCTGCTGGTGCTCACCGCATCGGCGAGCGCCGAAGAGAGCGTGAAGCACTCCGGCTCCATCGTCTCCATCGCCGAGAACGCCCGGACCTTCGTGCTCGCCGAGGTCGGTCCCTGGCAGGTGCGCGATGGAGCGACCGTGATCACGTACCGGACGATCACGCTGGCGCCGGAGACCGCGTTCGCCATCGTCGCCCGCGCCGACGCGGCTCCGAGCGGTTTCCCCGGCGACTTTGTCGAGACCGCGCTCGGGCCGGAGGCCGTCTACCTGAACGATTACGTTACCGTCGACTGCCGTCACGCAGGCCGGCGCCTGGTCGCGCTGAAGATCACCGTGACCGAGCCGTCGGCCGACGACGCCAGGGGCGGGATGCTCCCATGAGCGCGGGTCCCGCGCAGCAGATCCTCGTCGCCACCGACTTCTCGGACAGCGCGAAGGCCGCGCTCGGTGTCGCCGCGCAGTATGCGCGCGCGCTCCACGCACGGCTGCATCTGCTGCACATCTCCACGCCGGAGGAGATCGACGTCACGCGGCGCCTCGCCGATGCCGCCGCCGCGGCGGCGCCGGACGTTCCGGTGACCGTGGCCGGGACCGGCGGCGATCCCGCCGAGGAGATCCTGCGCTACGCCACGCGGCAGCCGATCGATCTCATCGTCGTGGGCACGCACGGGCGCACCGGCGTGAGCCGCCTGCTCCTCGGGAGCGTCGCCGAGCGCGTGATGCGCGGCGCCCGATGTCCCGTGCTCGTGGTGCCGGTTCCGCACGAGCTCGCGACACCAGCGCCGTCCGATGTGGCGCTCGACGCCGAGGGGACGGAGCCGCCCGCGCCGGCGCGGCCGTGCCTCGTATGCGCGACGCCCACCCGCGATCTGATCTGCGCGCCGTGTCGCGCGCGCATCCGCGGGGAGGCGCTGGCGCGCAAGCAACGCGAGGAACGCGCGGGGAGACCATGACGCCGGCAGCCGCCGGGCGCATCGCCGGCAGCGTCCCGTGGCGAAGGTCCCGAGTCCAAGGTCTGCGCCGTGAGGCTCGAGCGGCACGTCGTGGACGGCGCGGCGCTCGAGCTGGTCGTGCATCGCAAGGACGCCACGCGGGCGTTCGGCCCGGGCGCGCCCGACGTGCCCGCCGCCTATCGCCCCTTCGGCCAGCCCGTGATCATCGGCGGGTCGATGGAGACAGGCTCCGCCCTGCTCGTCGGGACCGCGCACGCCATGACCGAGACGTTCGGCTCCACCGCCCACGGGGCGGGGCGCACGATGTCGCGGGCCCAGGCGAAGCGGCGCGTGGGGGGCGAGACCCTCGTGCGCGAGATGCGGGAGCGGGGCATCGTCGTGCGCGCGGCCTCGCCCGCGGGGGTCGCGGAGGAGGCGGGCTTCGCCTACAAGGATCTGTCCGCGGTGGTCGACACGGTCCACCGCCTCGACATCTCGCGCAAGGTCGTCTCGCTGCGACCGATCGGCAATATCAAGGGGTGAAGGGGGCCTCGATGCGACATCCCAAGCGAACCATCACTCACGCGCTGGCGGCCTGGATCGCGGCCGTGCCGGTGCGGCGCTGGATGCGGCAGCCCGTCGTCACGATCGGCGCCGGCGCATCGGTGCGCGAAGCGGCGGCGCTGATGCGCGAGCGTGGGATCCGGCATCTCCCGGTCCTCGACGCCGGTGAGCGCCTCGTCGGCATCGTCACCGATCGCGATCTGCGGCAGGTGATCCTCGACGTGGCCATCGGACGCGTCGGCGAGGACACCGAGCGGCTCGGCGATCTCGGCGTGCGCGAAGTGATGACGTGGGGCGTGGTGACCGTGACGCCGGCGACGGACCTGAGGGAGGCCGCGCGCGTGATGCGCGAGCAACGGCTCGGCGCGCTCCCCGTGGTCGACGAGGCGGCGCACGTGGTGGGCATCCTCACGGAGCACGACCTTCTCGATGCCCTCCAGGCGCTGCTGCGCGAGCGCCTCGTCCGTCCGAGCCCGGCGGCCGGCGAGCCGGGCGGCACCTACGATCCCGGAATCGAGCCGCCGCCGAACGGAGATCCCTGGCAGAACTCCGTGGCGCCCGACTGAAGGCGGACGCGGCCGTGCGGCGAGCGAAGGAGGAGCGACGATGATCGTGAAGCGGGCAGGCAAGTACGTCGTGGTCTCGGAGACGACCGGACGGCACTTCGGCACGTATGACACCCTCGCCGAGGCCGAGAAGCGGCTCCGGCAGATCGAGTTCTTCAAGCACCTGAACGCTAGGACGCCGGCGCACGGCCGGCGGCACGTATCGGTCTGAGCGGGCCGCGCCGGCCTAGGACGGCGGCACCCCGTGCGCCCCGACGAGGAATTCTTCAACCTCTACAGCCACGACTTCGTGCGCGTGGCGGTGGCGACGCCGCGCGTGCGCGTGGGCGA
>JBGPYK010000059.1:0-9660 GCA_041493245.1 Methylomirabilia bacterium
CTCGAGCTGAGCCAGGCGGCGCTCGGCGCCAAGGGCCTGCTCGAGAAGATCCGCGAGCAGGTCCAGAACCTTGAATAGCACGGAGGCACCGTGGCGAGCCGAGCGGTCGCACACCTGGTCAACGTCGGGCACGGCAACGTGGTGGTGGCCGAGCAGATCGTCGCGATCGTCGGGCTCGACTCCCTGCCCGTCAAGCGTCTCATCGAGAGCGCCAAGAAGAGCATGAAGCTGGTCGACGCGACCAACGGGCGGCGGACGCGGGCGGTGATCGTCACCGAGAGTGACCACCTCATCCTCTCGTCCCTCGAACCGGCGACGCTCGCGCAGCGCCTGGCCGAGCGCGGCATCGCGGGTGATTAGACGGCGGGGAACGCTCTTCGTGGTCTCGGCGCCCTCGGGCGCCGGCAAGACCACCCTGTGCCGCGAGGCCCGGCTCCGCCTGCCCGACCTCGCCTACTCCGTGTCGTACACGACGCGGGCGCCACGGCCCAGCGAGATCGAGGGCACGGATTTCGTCTTCGTGACGGAAGCGAAGTTCCGGAGCCTGCAGGAGCGCGGCGAGTTCGCGGAGTGGGCGACCGTGCACGGCAACCTCTACGGCACCCGCGCCGCCGTGCTCGAGGAAACCCTGCGGGAGGGCCGCGACGTTCTCCTCGACATCGACACGCAGGGCGCGGCGCAACTCCGGGCGCGCTACCCCGAGGCCGTGCTCGTGTTCATCGTCGCCCCCTCGCTGGCCGAGCTGGACCAGCGGCTGCGCGAGCGCCGCTCCGACCCGGAAACCGAGATCGCCCGCCGCCTAGCCCGCGCCCGGGACGAGGTGAAGCTGTGGCGACGGTACGACTACCTCGTCGTGAACCGCGACCTCAAGGAGGCCGCCGAGCACCTGACCGCGATCATCATGGCCGAGCGCTGCCGCACCGCTCGCCTCGTCCTCGACATCCCGGACCTGGAGGTCACTGACTGATGTCCTTTCCTTCGCTCGAGAACGCGCTGAACAAGGTTTCAAACCGCTACATGCTCGTGGTCCTCTCCGCGAAGCGCTCGCGCCAGCTCAACCGCGGCGCCGCCGCGCGCGTGGAGAGTCACTACAAGAAGCCGACGAGCATCGCCATCGAGGAGATCGGTGCCGCCAAGGTCGAGTACCGGGTGAAGGAAGAGGGGGAGTCGCCGAAGAGCTGATGGCCTCGCTGGCCAGCCGCGAGCTGATCCTGGGTGTCACGGGTTCGATCGCCGCCTACAAGGCAGCATATCTGCTGCGCGAGCTGCGGCGTCTCGGGGCCGGTGTGACCGTGTGCCTCACCGAGCACGCCGCGCGGTTCGTCGGACCGCTGACGTTCCGGACACTCTCCGGGCGCCCGGTGCTGACGGACCTCTTCGACCCCCAGAGCCCGGAAGCGGTCGAGCACGTGGCGCTGGCGGAACGCGCCGACGCCGTCCTCGTGGCACCGGCGACGGCAAACCTCCTCGCCAAGGCCGCGCACGGCATCGCCGACGACTTCCTCACCACGCTGCTGCTGGCCGCGCGCGGGCGGGTGCTCATGGCGCCGGCGATGGACGGCGGCATGTGGCAGCACCCCGCCGTCACCGCCAACGTCGCGCTGCTCCGCCAGCGAGGCGTCACGGTGCTCGAACCCGGTGTCGGCGACCTGGCGTCGGGCCTTCAGGGGCCCGGGCGGCTGCCCGAGATCGCGGAGATCGTCGCGGCGCTCATCGCCCTGCTCTCCCCCACCCGCGATCTGGCGGGCGAGCGCGTGCTGGTGACGGCAGGACCGACGCGCGAGCCGATTGACCCCGTCCGCTACATCTCGAACCGGTCGTCCGGCAAGATGGGCTACGCCCTTGCGGCCGGCGCGCTCGCCCGCGGCGCCCAGGTGACGCTCGTCTCCGGGCCCACCGCGCTCACGCCTCCCGGGGGCGCCCTCTTCGTCCCCGTGCAGACAGCGGAGGAGATGCGCGAGGCCGTCCTGCACCACGCCCCGGCCGCCACCATCGTCATCAAAGCAGCGGCAGTGGCGGACTACCGCGCCAAGCATCCCGCGGCGACGAAGATCAAGGGCAAGCAGGACCTCACGCTCGAGCTGACGCCCAACCCCGACATCCTGGCCGAGGTCGTCGCCCGCACGTCGGGCGTCTTCATCGTCGGATTCGCGGCCGAGACCGAGAACCTCGCCGGCCACGCACGGGCCAAGCTCCAGGGCAAGGGCGTCGATCTTCTCGTCGCCAACGACGTGAGCCAGGTGGGGATCGGCTTCGACGCCGACGACAACGAGGTGCTCCTGGTCGATCGCTGGAGCGGCGAGCGCCGGCTCCCGCGCATGGCCAAGCGCGCCGTCGCCGACGCGATCCTCAGTCACGTCCTGACCCTCCGCGCCGCCGCCCGCGCGGCGACGCCCGATCGGGTGGTCCGCTGAACGACACGGCCCGCGAGGCACTGGCCGGCGCGCTCGACGCGCTGGGTCGAACGCTCCGCTACCATCGCGACATGGGCGCCGGCGACCTGGCGCTGAAGGGCGACTATCTCCTCGGCCCTGAGGAAGCCCTCGGCCGGCAGGAGGCGGCGGTGCAGGGATGCACGCGCTGCAAGCTCTGCCAGTCGCGCAACACGATCGTCTTCGGCTCCGGGAACCCGCGCGCGGAGTTGATCGTCATCGGCGAAGGCCCGGGCGCTGACGAGGACGCCCAGGGCAAGCCCTTCGTGGGGCGTGCCGGCCAGCTCCTCACGAAGATGCTCGAGTCGGTGCAGATTTCCCGCGACGAGGTGTACATCAGTAATACCGTGAAGTGCCGGCCACCCGCCAATCGCAACCCCGAGGGTGACGAGTTGGCGGCGTGCGCGCCCGTGCTCGCCGCGCAGTTCGCGACGCTGCAGCCCAAGGTGGTGCTGACGCTGGGCAGCGTGGCGACGCAGGCCTTGCTGAGAACGAAGGAGCCCATCGGCAAGCTCCGGGGGCGCCTGCATCCCTACGGCTCCGCCGTGCTGATCCCGACGTTCCATCCCGCGTTCCTGCTCCGGAACCCCGGCCAGGAGTACAAGCGCATGGCGTGGGACGACCTCAAGCTCGCCAAGCGGGAGTACGACCAGCGCCGCACTCGATGACCGGAGCCCCGCGGCCCGCCCGGGTTCTGTTTTCACGCTTCGATCACGGAGCCCCGGCCGCCTACAGCAGGCCACCCACGCCGGTTCCGTCCTCACCCTCCGATCGATTAACGGAGCCCCGCGCACCTACAGCAGGCCACCCACGTGGGTTCCGGCCTCACCGCTCCGATAAATGATCGCCGACATCGTGTTCGATGCGCCGGTCGACCAGCCGTTCTCGTACCGCGTTCCCGACGGGATTGACGTGCGCGCGGGACAGCGCGTCGTGGCGCCGCTCGGGCGGGCCGAGCGCACCGGCCTCGTCGTCGCGCTGAGGGACGCCGACGCCGGGGCCGAGAGCCGCCTCCGCGCTGTCCTGCGCGTCCTCGATCCTTCGCCGCTACTCGTCCCCGCGACGCTCGACCTCGTCCGCTGGATCGCGGCCCAGAGCCTGTCGTCTCTCGGCTCCACCGCGCTCACGCTCCTGCCGCCGCCGGCGCCAGGGGCCGCCGCCGACCCGCTGCCGGCCGCTGACGCCGCCTCGGCGCGCCACGTGCCCCTCGTGCTCAGCGGCAGAGGGCGCGAACGGCGCCTTCTCGAGGTGATCGCGGCCGATCCGGGTGCGGCGTTCGTCGTCACCGCCGACGTCGAGAGCGCCGGCCGCTGGGCGCGGCGCCTGGCGAAGATCGACCGCGTGGCCCGGCTGGACTCCGGCGTCGCCGACGCCGAGCGCGCGGCGTCCTGGCCGGCGCTGGTGAGGGGCCGCGCGCGCTTCGCGGTCGGCACGCGCTCGGCCCTGCTCGTCCCATTGCCGGCCGGCGCGCTCGTGGCCCTCGTCGACGAGCACGAGGCCGCGCACAAGCCGCCCGGGGCCCCGCGCCTGCACTCGCGCGACGTGGTGCTCGAGCGCGGCGCCCGCGAGGCGCTGCGCGTGGTGCTGACGTCGGGGACACCGAGCGTGGAGACGTGGTGGCGCTGCGAGGGCGAGGCGGCCACGCTCGCGCCGGTGACGCCGGCACGCTGGCCCACCGTGACGTTCGCGGATCCCCGGGGCATTGCGCGCCGTGAGGCGCTCACCCCGCCTCTGTCCCGCGCGATGCGCGAGGCGCTCGGCGCCGGGCGCCGCGTCTTCCTCGGCGTGAGCCGCGTCAGCTCCGCGCTGGGCTGCGACGAGTGCGGGGCGATTCTCCGCTGCGACCGGTGCGCGGTCGCCTTCGCGTACTCGCCGGCCGGCCGCCGCCTTACCTGTCGGCTCTGCGGCGCGAGCCGTCCCGTGATGGACACCTGTTCGCAATGCCAGGGCCGCCGCCTCACCCCGTTCGGCTGGGGCGCCGAGCGCGTCGAGCAGTCGGTGCGCCGGCGCTTCCCTCACGCGCGCGTCGCCCGCTACGACCCCGAGGCGCGCCGCGGGCGCCGTGCCGACGATCAGCGCGCGGCCGCGGCGGCCGCCGACGTGGTGATCGGCACGCGGGGCGCGCTGAGGCTCTTCGGGCCCGCCTCGCTCGGGCTCGCGGCCTTCATCTCGCCCGATCAGCTCCTCGGGTTGCCCGACTTCCGCGCCGCCGAGCGCGCGTTCGCACTGCTCTGGTCCGCGGCCGAGCGCGTCCGGCCGGACGGCGACCTGGTCATCCAGTCCCGCAACCCGTCTCACTACGCGCTGGACGCGGTGGCCAAGCAGCACCTCGTCACCTTCTACGGCCCCGAGCTGAAGTTCCGCGAAGAGATCGGCTACCCGCCCTTCCGCCGGCTCGCCGTCGTGACCCTTCGCCCGCGGGGCGCCGGCGACGAAGGGCGGCTCGTGGCGAGCGTCGCCAGCGCGCTCGGGACCTCGAGCGCTCTCGTCGTCTATCCGGCCATCGCCATGCCGGGCCGGCGCGGCTGCCGCATCGTCGTCAAGGGCAGCCAGGATCTTCCCACCGCCCTGGCCAGCGCCCTCGGTGACCTCCTGGCCATCCGCCGGCGAAGTCCTGCTATCATGGATGTGGAGGTCGATCCGGTCGAATGGCAGTTCTAAAGGTACGGAAATACGGCGATCCTGTGCTCCGGCGGCGCGGCGCCGAGGTCGGCGAGATCACACCCGCGCTGCGGGAGACGATCGCCGACATGATCGAGACGATGTACGACGAGGTGGGCCTCGGGCTCGCCGCGCCGCAGGTCGGCGTCTCACTCCGGCTCATGATCGTCGGCCTCGAGGACGGACGGGACGCTCAGGCGCTGATCAACCCCGTCATCGTCGAGCAGGGCGGGCAGGTCACAGCCGAGGAAGGCTGCCTCTCGCTTCCGGGGATCTACGCGCCCGTGACGCGCTCTGAATGGGTGAAAGTCGAGGCGAAGGACGTCGAGGGCCGGCCCCTGAAAATCCACGGCCGCGGCCTCCGCGCGCGCGTCCTTCAGCACGAAATTGACCACCTCGACGGCGTCCTCTTCATCGACCATCTCGATCCCGTCACCCGTGATCGCATCAAGCGCAGGATCAAGAAAGAGGGACTCCCCGAAGACACTGCCGCACACAGGGCGTTCGCCCTGTAGCGACCTGAAAGTCCTTTTTTACGGGACGCCGGAGTTCGCGCTGCCGACGCTGGAGGCGGTGCTCCGTCACCACGAGGTCGTCGCCGTCGTCACCCAGCCCGACCGCCCCGCGCACCGGGGCCAGCGGCTGACGCCTCCGCCCGTCAAGCTTCGCGCCGCGGCGGCCGGCCTCATGGTTCTGCAGCCGCCGCGGCTCCGGGACCCCGGCTGGCCCGAGCGGCTCCGCGCCTTCGGGGCGGACGTCGGCGTCGTCGTCGCCTTCGGGCAGATCCTCACGCGCGCCGTGCTCGACGCGCCGGCCCGCGGCTCGATCAACGTTCACGCGTCGCTGCTGCCGCGCTACCGGGGCGCGGCCCCGATCGCGTGGGCCATCATGCGCGGCGAGGACCGGACGGGGATCACGACGTTCCTCATGGACGAAGGCATGGACACCGGCGCGATTCTGCTCACGGCCTCGACACCCATCGGCGCGGAGGAGACGGCCGGCGAGCTGGCGGAGCGGCTGGCAATGCTGGGGGCCGAGGTGCTCCTCGACACGCTCGCCCGCCTCGATACGCTGACGCCGATGCCCCAGCGTCACGAGGAGGCCACGCTGGCGCGGCGGCTGAAGAAGACGGACGGCCATCTCGACTGGACGCGGCCCGCGCTCGAGCTGTGCCTCCGGATCCGCGGCTGCAATCCCTGGCCCGGCGCGCTGACGGCAACGCCCGGCGGACACCTCCGCATCTGGCGTGCCCACAGCGTGGATGCGGCCGTCACCGCCACGCCGGGCTCGCTCATCGCCCACGAGGGCGGGCTGGCCATCGCCACCGGCCAGGGCCTCGTGCTCCCGCTCGAGGTCCAGCCCGAGAACCGGCGCGCCGTCGCGTGGCCCGAGTTCCTCCGCGGCGCGCGGCTGGCCGCGGACGTGCGCTTCACCGCGCCGTGACCTCTCCTGCGCGCGCGGTCGCCGCGCGCGTGCTCGAGCGCGTGGAGAGCGAGGGCGCCTTTGCCGATCTCGCCCTCGACGGAGAGCTGAGCCGCGCCGCCGTGGGGCCGCGCGACAGCGGGCTCGCGACCGAGCTGGTCTTCGGCACCCTGCGCTGGCAACGCTATCTCGACTGGATCCTTGCCCCGCACTCGCGACGCCGCCTCGAGAGCCTCGATCCGCGCCCGCGCGTGCTGCTGCGCATGACGGCCTACCAGCTCGCGTTCCTCGAGCGGATCCCGCCCTTCGCCGCCGTCGACGACGCGGTCGGCCTCGCCCGGCAGCGCGCCAAGCCCGGCGTCCCGGAGTTCGTCAACGCCGTGCTCCGCTCGTTCGTCCGCCGCGGTGCCCGCGAGCGCGAGCCGGCGCCACCGCGCGATCCTGTGGAGGCGCTGGCCCTGCGCTGCTCGTTCCCCACGTGGCTGGCCGAGCGCTGGGTGGCGCGCTACGGCACCGACGACGCGGCCGCCCTCATGCGGGCGATGAACGAGCGCCCGCCCCTCACCCTGCGCGCCAACACCCTGCGCACGACCCGTAAGGCGCTGGCCGCGCGGCTGTGCGACGAGGAGCAGATCGAGCCAACGCCGACCCGCTACGCGCCCGAAGGGCTGGTGGTGGCGCAGGGCGGGCGGCCCGCCGCCTGGCGCGCCTTCGTCGACGGCGACTTCGCCGTCCAGGACGAGGCCTCGATACTCGTCGCCCGACTCCTCGCCGCGAGGCCCGGAGACGTCGCCGCCGACGTCTGCGCCGCGCCGGGCACCAAGACCACCCATCTCGCGCAGCTCATGGAGAATCGGGGCCGCATTCTTGCCTTCGATCCCCAGCCCGCGCGCCTCGCCCTCGTGTCGGACACGGCGGCCCGGCTCGGCGTGACCATCGTCGAGGCGCATCGCGGCGCCGTCGAGGCGCTCGCTCCCGGCTTTGCCGAAACCTGCGACGCGGTCCTCGTCGACGCGCCCTGCTCGAACCTCGGTGTCCTGCGACGGAACCCCGAGGTGAAGTGGCGGCGGGCGCCCGGCGAGATCGCGGCGAGCGCCGCGCGCCAACGCGAGATCCTGGCCGCGGCAGCGACCATGGTCAAGCCGGGCGGCCGCCTCGTCTACGCCACGTGCTCGCTGGAGCCCGAGGAGAACGAGCAGCTCGTGGCCGCGTTCCTCGAGGGACGCGTCGATTTCGCGAACGACCCGCCGTCAGACTTCCCGCTCGCGCTCGATCCCGACGGCGTGCTCCGGTGCCTGCCGCACCGCCACGGCACCGACGGCTTCACGGCGATGCGCCTGCGCCGGGCGCTTTGAGCCGCCGGCCCCGCGGGGTATAACAGGAGCGCTCTCATGAAAATCGCGCCCTCGATCCTCTCGGCCGACTTCGCCGCCCTCGGCGAGGCGATCGCGCGCGTGGAGGCCGCCGGCGCGGACCAGCTCCACGTCGACGTGATGGACGGCCGGTTCGTGCCGAACATCACCATCGGGCCCGTCGTCGTCGCCGCGATCCGCAAGCGTACCCGACTGCCGCTCGACGTCCACCTGATGATCGTCGAGCCCGAGCGCTACCTCGCCGACTTCGTCAAGGCCGGCGCCGACATGCTGACCGTCCACGCCGAGGCGTGTCCGCACCTGCAACGGACGCTCGGGCAGATCCGCGAGCTGGGGGCGAAGGCGGGCGTCGCGCTGAACCCGGGCACGCCGCCCGGCGTCCTCGACTACGTGCTCGACGACCTCGATCTGGTCTTGGTGATGTCGGTGAATCCGGGCTTCGGCGGCCAGAAGTTCATCCCGAGCGCCTACGCGAAGATCCGCCAGGTGCGGACGATGGCGGGGGCGCGGCCCCTGGAGGTTTCCGTGGACGGCGGCGTCAAGCTCGAGCACGCCCGCCCGCTGGCCGAACACGGCGCCTCCATCCTCGTCGCCGGCTCCGCCATCTTCGAGGCCCCGGACGCTGCGGCGATGGTCAAGCGCCTGCGCTCCGCTGCCGCGACTGTCTAGGCGGCTCCTGAATAACGCCACAGACCGATCAAAAAGGGCCAGATGCTAGGCGGCAAGGGAAGCGCTGAATGAGTCGTACGCCGCCGGAAACGGGAGAGACGCTGGTCAGCGACGGGCCAGATCGCGGTCGATCCGTGAGGGAGCAATAACCAATGAGCAGCGAGCATCCCGACCCAGCCACCGAACAGCAGCCCCCACGCAAGCACACGACGCTTGAGAAGAGCAATGTTTTCTTCAACGGGATACTCGCGCTCGTGACAATCATCCTGGCGTGGATTGCCTATCAGCAACTCATGACCAGCGGGGCCGCGCGTCGTCCATGGATCGCCGTTATGTTTGTCGATATTCCAGGGTTCAAAGTGTTCATTGACCCAGAACACGGATTCGCCACAAGCTTGCCTATCAAAAATGTTGGCGGTTCGCCAGCATTTGATGTGGCGACTGTGTCCCGCACCCGAATCTTCAAGAATCCACCAAAGAGTGGCAATGACTGGTCGGAACATGACATTCCGAAATTTCGAGACTGTTTTGACCGGGCTCGGGCTGGAGGAGCTAACACAATCGTGTTTCCTGGTAATCCGCTCACCACTACAAGTGAAGGGGACAACATCGATGCCAGCACACGCGCGGCTGTATTCAATAATGAACAGACTATCTTCGTAGTGGGATGCGCGCTGTATCGGGACGATGGCAAGAATATTCACCAGACGGAATTTTGCGTCTGGGTCGAGCATGAAAAGGGGAACCTCAACGGGAAGGTGAGCTTCTGCCCCTTCGGCAACAAGGCCGACTAGCACAGGGCCAGCCGCCACACCAGCAGCAGAATGGCAAACGCCTGGACCAACCCATTTTCCATCAGACGACTGTCCGTCCGATGGCCCCCGCCGCCCAGGGGTCCTGGGCTCCCCGGGCCCTCGCCGTCCCGGCCCCCGAAAATCAAACTGATGCACTACCCACCAGGAGGGTGCACGTCAGATTTGTGAGATGAGGTCATGCGGCCCGGGCGGCTGACCGGCGCTCCCAGAAGTCCTCGAACCGGCCGCTGAGCTTGCAGCATCGCAGCGCGATGATCGCGTCGGCGCCGGCCACGGTCCAGTGCATGC
>JBGPYK010000471.1:0-2949 GCA_041493245.1 Methylomirabilia bacterium
AATCTTACCACCGTCGCGCGGCGGTCCCGCGCCATACGCCAGCGTCGCGCGTGACGGCCGGCTTCAGACCATTTCGCGGCGGCCTTCGAGCGCCTTCGACAGCGTCACCTGGTCGGCGTACTCCAGGTCGCCGCCGACGGGGAGCCCGCGCGCGATGCGCGTCACGCGGACGCCGAGCGGACGCAGGAGCTTCGCGAGGTAGAGGGCCGTCGCCTCGCCCTCGACGTTGGGGTTGGTGGCGAGAATGACCTCGGTCGTCTCGCTCCCCTCGACCCGGGCGAGCAGCTCGCGGACCTTGAGGTCGTCGGGGCCGATGCCGTCGAGCGGCGACAGCGCGCCGAGGAGCACGTGGTAGCGCCCGCGGAATTCGCCCGTCCGCTCCATCGCCAGGAGATCGTTGGGCTCCTCGACCACGCACAGCACGCGCGGGTCCCGGGCGGGGTCGGCGCAGATGCGGCAGGGATCCTCGTCGGTGACGTTGAAGCAGATCCGGCAGTGGCCGATGCGCTCCTTGACGGCGATGAGGGCCTCCGACAGCTCGCGGACCTCGTCTACGGGCCGCTTGAGGAGGAAGAAGGTCAGACGCTGCGCCGTCTTGGGGCCGATCCCGGGCAGGCGCTGCAGCGCCTCGATCAGCCGCGCGAAGGGTTCGGGGTAGTGCGCCAACCGCCCTCCCTCAGAAGCCGAGCCCCGGGAGCTTGAGCCCGCCGGTCAGCTTGCCCAGCTCCTGCTGGACCAGCTCGCGGGACTTCCGGAGCGCTTCGTTGCACGCGGCCAGCACCAGGTCCTCGAGCATCTGGGCGTCGTCCTTGTTGATGACCTCGGGATCGATCTTGATCGAGAGCAGCTCCTGCTTGCCGTTGGCTTCGACCGTCACCATGCCGCCGCCCGCGGTGGCGTCGACCTTCTTCTTGGCGACCTCTTCCTGGAGCGCCGCCATCTGCTGCTGGAGGCGCTGGGCCTCCTTCATCATGTTGCCGAAGCCCTTCACTGGTCTTCTCCTTCCGCCGGTCGCGGTCGCACGGCGACGACCTCGCCTTCCAGCTCCGCGATCGCGGCCTGCACCGCGGGATGGGACATGAGGTCGCCCGACCCGCCGTCACTCTCCGCTACCTTGATCCGATCGACGCCGTTCATGTACTTCCGCGCCGCCTGGAGAATCAGGTCGCGGTTCGCCCGCTCGTTGAGCGTGTCGCGCTGGAAGCGGCTACCCGTGAGGGCGATCGTCAACTCGCCGTCGACGATGGGGCCCTGGCGCGCCTGCGCGAGGAGCGAGCCGAGCATGATCTTCCGGGCTTTCACCTCGTCGACGACCCGCGCCCACACCGAGGCGGTCAAAGTCGCATCCCCTCGGGGTGTGATGGCCGCCGGCCCGGGCGACGGCGCCGCGGGCGGAGGTGGAGGCGGCGCGCTCGCCACCGGAGGGCGCGAGCGCTCCGGGGCGGGCCGCGGCGCGGGGTCGCGCGCGGTGAGCAGACTTTCCTGGCGCGGTGGGGTCGGCGGCGCGGCCACGGCCACTTGCGGGCCGAGGAGCCCGCGGGCCTCGTCGACTCTGCGCAGCACCTCCTCGAGCGCTTCCGGTACCGGACGACGCGTAGAGCGTACGGCGGCGATCTCCAGCTCCACGCGGGGGTGCGGCGACTCGCGCATCCGCGCGTCGGCGTCGAGGAGCGCCCGGACCACGTAGAGGATCTCGTCGAGGCTCACGCGCTCACCGAGCTTCCGCAGCTCGTTGCCCTCGGCGTGGGTGAGGTCGGCGAGCTTCGCGGTGGGCGCCGCTTTGAGGACGAGCACCCGGCGGAGAACTTCCACGACGTCGCGCACGAAGGATGGCAGATCTTCGCCGTCCCGGGCCGCCCGGTCGACCGCCTCGAGCGCCGCCGCCGCGTCCAAACCAATCAGCGCCTGCGCGAACGCACGCACCTCGGCCGGCGCGGTGACACCGAGCAGCGCGGCCACAGGCTCCGCCTCCAGGCGGCCGCCGCCGTACGCGATCGCCGTGTCGAGAAGCGACAGCGCGTCGCGCAGGGAGCCCTCGGCGGCCCGCGCCACGATAGGCAGCGCCGCCGGCTCGAAGGCGATCTTCTCCTCCGTGAGGATGCGCTCGAGGCTCGCCACGAGGGCGTCGGGCGGGATCGGGCGGAAGTCGAAGCGCTGCACCCGCGAGAGCACCGTGGCCGGGATCTCGCGCGGGTCGGTCGTCGCCAGCACGAATACGACGTGGGGCGGCGGCTCCTCGAGCGTCTTCAGCAGCGCGTCGAAGGCGTGCGCGGTGAGCTGGTGCACCTCGTCGACGATGTAGACCTTGAAGCGTCCCCGCGACGGCGCGTACTTGACGTTCTCCCGTAGCGCCCGGATCTCGTCGATCCCGCGGTTCGACGCGGCGTCGATCTCGATGACGTCGACCGTCGAGCCCGCCTGCGCCTCGCGGCACGCCACGCAGGTGCCGCAGGGCTCGGCCCCCGAGCGCTCGGCACAGAGCAGCGCGCGCGCCAGCAGCCGCGCGGTCGTCGTCTTGCCCACGCCGCGCGGACCCGCGAAGAGGTAGGCGTGAGCGATGCGTCCCGACGTCAGCGCGTTCCGGAGCGTGCGCGTGATCGCATCCTGCCCCACGACCGCCTCAAACGCCTGCGGCCGCCACTTCCGCGCGAGAACTTGATACGCCATCAGCGATGCGTGTCGAGGAGCGCCACGGCTTCGCCGGGGCGCGACGAGCGTCGGGGGGCTTGGGGGGCCCGCTCGGGGCCCCCCATGTTATGAAAGGCCGTGCACCCCCCTCTGAACGACCCGTCCTGCGATCTCCTCACGAAGCCGGCTCCAGTCAGGTACTCCCACGGCACACGAGAGGGTCGCCTTACCGTTGCTCCCTTCCGGGCCTGGCGGGGTTCGACGATTCTCGTTGCGTGGGGCCCAACCTTCAACGCCACCGCGTGAGGCTCATTCAACACG
>JBGPYK010000160.1:0-5914 GCA_041493245.1 Methylomirabilia bacterium
CCCGCGGCGGCGAGATAGAGCGCCGTCGGCGAGCCGAGCCCGCCCGCGCCGATCAGCAGCACCTTCGAGCGCAGGAGCTTGCGCTGTCCCTTCTCACCGACCTGCGGGAGGAGGAAGTGGCGGCTGTAGCGCTGGATCTGATCGGGCGTCATCGGAACTTCCCGGACGACGGGCAATCCGTCCTGCACCCACTTCTGATAGCCGCCTTTGAGATTGATCACGGTCTGGTAGCCCAGCTCCTGGAGCGCCTTGGCGGCGAGGACGGACCGCAGTCCCGTCTGACAGTAGAGGACGACGGGGGTGGCGGGATCCGACACGGCGGTGGCCACGCGGAACTCGAGGAAGCCGCGGCTGATATTGCTCGCCGCCTCGATGTGGCCGTCGCGGTACTCGTCGGGGTCGCGCACGTCGATGACGACGACGGGCTCCCCGGACTTGAGGCGGCGCTGGAGGTCGGTCGGCCCTTCCTCGGGCACGACCTGCCGGGCTTCGGTGATCATCTCCTTGAGCGTCTTCATGCGCTCGATGATACCCACATTCCCCCTCGAATCAACAGCGATGGACGGCCGGCGGAGCTTTCGCCCCCGCGACGCCCGCTGCTATACTCGCGGAAATGCCATGAAGGGCATCATCCTCGCGGGCGGCTCGGGAACCCGGCTGTATCCGCTCACCATGGCGATCAGCAAGCAGCTCGTCCCCATCTACAACAAGCCCATGGTGTATTACCCGCTTTCGACGCTGATGCTCGCGGGCATCCGCGAGCTCCTCGTCATCACCACGCCCCGGGACCAGGAGGCGTTCAGGCGGCTGCTCGGCGACGGCGGCCACCTGGGACTGACGATTGACTACGCGGCGCAGCCGAGCCCGGACGGCCTCGCGCAGGCGTTCATCATCGGTGCGCCCTTCATCGGTGACGACGCCGTCGCCCTGGCCCTGGGTGACAACGTCTTCTACGGCCACGGGTTTCCCGACCTCCTGCGAAGGGCCGCTGCGCGCACGCGCGGGGCCACGGTGTTCGCCTACTGGGTGCGCGACCCTGAGCGTTACGGCGTGGTCGAGTTCGATGCCGCTGGCCGCGCCGTCGGCCTCGAGGAGAAGCCGGCCAAGCCGCGCTCGCACTACGCCGTCACCGGGCTGTACTTCTACGACAACCGGATCGTCGACATCGCGGCCCGGCTCAAGCCCTCGCCCCGCGGCGAGCTGGAGATCACGGACGCCAACGCCGCGTACCTGGCGGCGGGCGACCTCTACGTCGAGAAGCTCGGGCGCGGCATCGCCTGGCTCGACACCGGGACCCACGAGGCGCTGCTCCAGGCGTCCACGTTCATCCAGACCATCGAGGAGCGGCAGGGGCTCATGGTCGCCTGCGTGGAGGAGATCGCCTACACGATGGGGTACATCAGCGCGGCAGACCTCCTGCGCATGGCCGAGCCCATGAAGCGCAACTCGTACGGCGAGTACTTGCTCCGCCTGCTGGAGACCGAACAGTAGGAATCTGCTATGCTCCCCCGGGTGTCCACCTCGCCAAAGCACTGCGTCCCGAGCGTAGATTCTGTACGCGAACCGCCGCTTCGCGAAACCGGTGGATTCTGTACGCGAACCGCCGCTTCGCGAAACCGGTGGGGGGTGTCGGGGAGGAGCGGCGGTCGCTCCCCCCGACCTTGATATGGACTGGAGCGCCGATGCGAAGGGCCGGTTCCAGCTCCAGTCGTACGCCTCGCGTCCCTCGATCGACGGAGTCCAGATCGTCGAGCTGACCCGCCACACCGACGACGGCGGCTCGATGACCGAGCTGATGCGTCTCACCGACGCTCACCCGCAGGCCTTCGCCGATTTCACCGTCCGCCAGATCAACTACAGCGAGGTGGAGCCGGGGGCCATCAAAGCCTTCCACCTTCATACTCGCCAGACCGACATTTGGTACGTGCCGCCGACGGAGCGGCTCCTCCTGGTTCTCGTCGATGTGCGCGCGGGTTCGCGGACGGAAGGCGTCAGCCTGCGGCTGATGCTCGGCGTCGGCGCGTCTCGGCTCGTGCGGATCCCGCCCGGCGTCGCCCACGGCCTGCGCAACCTGGGCACGACCACGGGGCGCCTCATCTACTTCGTCGACGTGCACTTCACCGCGGATCCGGCCACCAGTGACGAAGGGCGGCTGCCGTGGGACTACGTGGGCGCCGACATCTGGGAGATGACGCGCGGGTAGGCGATGAAGATCCTGGTGACGGGGGGCGCGGGGTTCATCGGGTCGAACTTCGTTCGCCACGTGCTCGCCACGCATCCCGAGGACAGCGTCGTCAACCTCGACAAGCTGACCTACGCCGGGAACCCGGCCAACCTCGCGGACGTGGCCGGATCGCCGCGCTACACCTTCGTGCACGGCGATGTCTGTGACGCCAAGCTCGTGCGCGACGTCGCCCACGGGGTCGACGCGGTGGTCAACCTGGCCGCGGAAACCCACGTCGACAAGTCGCTGATCGAGCCCGACGCGTTCCTGCGCACCGACGTCTTCGGCGTGTTCACGCTGCTGGAGGCCGTGCGCGACCTCCGCATTCCGCGCTTCCTGCACATCAGCACCGACGAGGTCTACGGCAGCGTCGCGACGAGCTCCTCGCGCGAGAGCGACCCGCTGCGGCCGTCCAACCCGTACTCCGCGTCCAAGGCGGCCGGCGACCTCCTCGCCCTCGCGTACTGGCAGACGCACCGGGTCCCCGTGGTGATCACGCGCTCCTCCAACAACTTCGGGCCCCACCAGTACCCGGAGAAGGTCATCCCACTCTTCATCACCAACGCGCTCGACGACGAGCCGCTGCCGCTCTACGGCGACGGGCGCAACGTCCGCGACTGGCTCTTCGTCCTGGACAACTGCGCGGCGATCGACCTCGTCCTGCGTCAGGGCAAGGCCGGCGAGGTCTACAACATCGGCGGCGGCACGGAGATCGAGAACGTCGTGCTCACCCGCCAGATCCTGCGTCTGACGGGCAAGCCGGAGAGCCTGATCCGCCCGGTGAAGGACCGGCCCGGCCACGATCGCCGCTACTCGCTCGACTCGAAGAAGGTGCGCCAGCTTGGCTGGTCGCCACGCCATTCCTTCCCCCAGGCGCTGGACGCGACCGTCCGCTGGTACCGCGAGCACGAGTCGTGGTGGCGGCCGCTGAAGTCCGGAGAATTCCGGGCGTACTATCAGCAGCAGTACGGGAATCGCTGACCCGCCGCGATACCCGGAGGTGCGCATGACGCGACGGCTGATCGTGATGCTGCTCCTGGCGGCCACCGTCCCTGGACTGGCGTTCGCCGTCGGGCGGCCCCGCGAGCCGAGGCTCGTGCCGCGCGATGTCTCGGACGTCCCGTCGTACGTCCAGCGTGTCGCGCCCGCGATCGTCGCCCTTCGTGTCCGTGCCCGCGAAGACGCGGCGTCGAGCGTGCGGCTGGGCGCCCGGCGCTTCGCCACGGGCGTCGTGTTCGACCCCCGCGGCTACGCCCTCACCGTCAGCTACGCGCTACTCGACGCCATGGCCATCGAGGCCCAGATCCGCGGGGGGCGGACGGTCCCGGCGCGGCTCGCCGCGATCGATCTCGAGACCGGCCTCGGCGTGGTCAAGCTGGAGGACGCGGGGCCGTGGCCCGCCGCGACCCTCGGACAGTCGAGCGATGTCGCCGTCGGCGCTCTCACCGGCACCGTCGGGGTCGACGAGGACAACGACCTTGCGTGGGTCACGGGCCACGTGCAGGGGGTGCGCCGGTTCTCCGGCCCCTGGGAATACATGCTCGATCGGGCCCTGATCGTGGCGCCGTCCACCGACTCGTGGGGCGGCAGCGCCGTCGTGGACGTGCGGGGAGTGGTCGTCGGCATCGCGTCGCTCCGGCTGGGCGAGCCGCCGCACGTGAACCTCGCCATTCCCATCGAAAAGTTCGTGGCCGTGAAAGACGAGCTGCTCGCGGCCGGCCGCGTGGTGAGCCGGCCCCCGCGCCCCTGGCTTGGTCTCTACACCGTATCCGCCAGAGGCGGGCTCGTGATCGACGGATTCTCGCCCGTCGGGCCGGCGCGCGAGGCGGGCTTCCTCCGCGGCGACCGCATCCTGAGCGTGAACGACGTGACGATCGCCTCCCAGGAGGAGTTCTACGAGCAGCTCTGGCGCGGCCGCGCCGGCGACATCGTCCGGGTGGCCATCCAGCGCGAGGCCGCCGTGCACGTGATCGCCGTGAAGTCCATCGACCGCTACCGCCTCTTCCCCCCGCTCGGCCGCTGAGGGCGCGTGAGGAGTAGGCCCCTTTCGTCCGCGGTGAGGCCAGCTCGTCGGAGGGAGATCCGTTCATGACCCAGGTCCCCGTCCAGTGGAAGCACGGCGCGCGGTGCGCCATCATGCTGTCCTTCGACCTTGATGGCGAGACGCTGTGGATGGCGCGCGATCCCGCGCTGGCTGAGCGGCCCATCCACATGTCGATGGGCGCCTACGGCCCGAAGACGGCGATGCCGCGGATCTTCCGCCTGCTCGACCGCTACGACCTCAAGGTGGCGTTTTACGTTCCGGGCTGGATCATCGAGCGCTATCCCGCCGTCGCCGAGGAGATCCTGAAGCGTGGCCACGAGATCGGCCATCACGGCTATCTCCACGAGAAGCCGTTCATGCTCAAGAGCGCCGAGGAGGAAGAGGCGCTGCTGGTGAAGACGCTGGAGATCTTCAAGCGTCGGCTCGGCGTCACGCCGCTCGGCTCGCGGACGCCGTCGGCGGACCCGAGCAAGCACACCTTCGGCTTGCTCCGGAAGCACGGCTTCGTCTACCACACGAACATGATGGACGCCGACCTACCGTACCGGCACACGACCGATCACGGCGAGCTCCTCGAGCTGCCCACGAGCTGGGTCAACGACGACTTCATGTACTTCGGCTTTAGCGCCAATCCGCCCGCCGGCAACGGCATCTGGAGCCAGCAGGACGTGTGGGAGATCTGGTCCGAGGAGTTCGAGGGCCAGTACGAAGAGGGCGGCTTCTACAACCTCATGTTCCATCCCCAGGTGATGGGCCGCCCCTCCCGGATGCGCATGCTCGAGCGCCTGATCCAGCACATGCTCGGCAAGAAGGACGTCTGGTTCGCCAAGCCCATCGAGATCGCGGAGTACTGGCTGGCGCAGGGGTGGTGAACAAGTGGCCGCGCATCACGTGCATGAGGTAGGCTCATGGCCATGAAGGGCGTGGCGGACACGTACGGGGGGCGGGGGCTCATCGCGGACCCCATCCACCAGTACATCCTCTACACCCGCTCCGGCGGCATCCCCGGCGAGGCGACCGAGCAGGACCTCATCGACACCGCGTGGGTACAGCGCCTGCGCCGCATCCCGCAGCTCCAGTCGGCGCGATGGGTGTTCCCGGCGGCGGAGCACAGCCGGTTCCAGCACTCGCTGGGGGCCATGCACTTGGCGGGGCGGCTGGCCCAGCACCTCTATCCGTCATTCCGGGCGGTGTTCCCCGATGGGCCGTCGGCGCCGCTGCTGGAGGAGCTGCTCCGGATGGCGGGGCTGCTCCACGACGTGGGGCACGGGCCCTTCGGCCACTTCTTCGACGACAACTTCCTAGTGGACTACGAGCTGACCCACGAGCTGGTGGGCCAGCGGATCATCCGCGAGGAGCTGGCGGACACTCTCAGGAGCCTGCGGCGCAGCCCCAACGGCGCCTTCAACGCCGACGAGTCGATCGACCCCGAGTGGATCTGCTATCTGATGGGCAAGAGCTACACCCAGCCGCTCGAGTCACACCCGCCCTGGCTGCCGCACCTCAAGCCGCTGCTCTCCGGCGTCTTCACCGCCGACAACATGGACTACGTGCTGCGCGACGCCTACATGTGCGGTGTGGCCATCGGGCCCATCGACATCGAGCGCATCATCTTCTACTCGTTCTTTTCCGAGGAGGGCCTGACG
>JBGPYK010000049.1:0-10695 GCA_041493245.1 Methylomirabilia bacterium
GAGCGCCGCGGCGGCCGCGTGCCCGGCGCCGCCCGCGAGCCCGACGATGAGGGTGACACCGGCGTCGCCGAGTTGCTGCGTGACCTCGCTACCACGCGCGGCCGGGTTGGCGGGGACGACGACGCCGCCCGCATACCAGGTCGCGTAGTAGCCCACGATCAGCTCGGCGCTGTTGGGCAAACACAACCCGACCCGCAGTCCAGAACCCACACCGTGCTTCCGCAGCCCCGTGGCGGTCCCACGCACCGCCCGCCACAACTCCTCGTACGTGAGCACGCGCCGCTCGCTCAGCGTCTCGTGATCCAAGTCCCGAATCGCGACCCGATCGGCGAAGCGAGACACATTCCGCTCGAGCAACCACCACGCCGGCATGGCCGGATAGTCGATGGAACGCGGCACGTGCGCCGGCCACACCCCATGCCACGCCCGCTCGCCGAGCGCTGAGACTGTCATCCGCGGCTCACGAGCGGGACGTGACTACGGGCAGCGTGTAGCCGACGCCCATGGCCGCCAGGTTCTCCTCGTGGAAGCGCGGAATGACGTCCAGCATCGCCTGCTTCATCGCCTCGTAGTCCAGACCGGCCAGGCGGGTGAGCGCACCGAGCATGATCATGTTGGCGAAGAGGACGTTGTTGAACCGCTCCTTGGCCAGCGCCGTCGCCGGCACTGCCACGTGGCGCTCGGGAGCCTCGGCGCGGATCGTCTCCACCATCTCCGGGTCGTAGAGAATCTGGCCGCGGCAATCGTCGTAGAACTTCTTGTAGGCCGGGGCCGAGAAGGCGACGAAGACGTCGGCGTTCTCGACCACGGGGCTGTCCACGTAGTCGGGGGAGATAACGATCTGAGCGCGGACGTAGCCGCCGCGTGTCTCCGTGCCGTGGCTCTTGAGCATCGTGACCCGGTGCCCCTGCTTGATCGCGCACAGACCGAGGATCTGGCCCATCCGGATCACACCCTGGCCGCCGAAGCCCGAGATGAGGATCTCGGTTCGGGTCTTCGTCGCGGGCGCGGCCACCGTCGCCATCAGTGCTTGCCGTGCCCGCCGTCGCGGGCCTTGTCGGTCTTCGCCGCGTCGACCAACATCTTGGCGCGCACGCGGCCATTCATGTCGCGCATGATGCGCGTGAACTCCGGGCGGCTATTGGAGGCGTCGTGCTTGATGCCGGTCTCCCACGTGAAGTCCGACTCTGTGCCGTCGGCCTTGCGCCCCTGGGTGTGTTCGTAGATCCACTCGAGGTTCTTGAGCGTGTCGCGGGTGCCCAGGGCGTACGCCCCGAAGTTCTCGTTGCACGGGAAGCGGACGTGGATGAACGAGAACCCGTCGTTCTGGAGGGCCTTCTTCACGATCTTGACCGTCTGGTGCCACTGGGTGGCCGTGGTCTCGGCGACGAACGTCGCGCCCGCGGCCTTCACCACGTCGCAGGGGTCGAAGGGCGGTTCCACCATCCCGTAGGGGCTCGAGTTGGTGACGTAGCCGGCCGGCGTCGTGGGCGAGAACTGGCCGCCGGTAGACTCGTAGCCCATGTTGTCCTCGCAGATCACGGTGACGCCGAGGTTGCGCCGGGCGGCGTGGATGAGGTGCGAGGTGCCGATCGCCGCCGCGTCGCCGTCGCCGACCACGATGAGGTACTTCTTGTCGGGCTGCGCGAGCTTCAGTCCGGTGGCGACGGCCAGGGCGCGCCCGTGCGTCGCGCCGAAGTTGTCGCCGCCCCACGTGGCGAAGGTCTGGCGCCCGACGCAGCCGATGCCGGTGCCGAAGATCACGTCCTCCTGCTTGAGACCCAGCTCGTCGATGGCCTGCAGGAGCCAGTTCTCGATCATGCCGATGCCGCACCCGTGACAGGCCTTCGTCGGGATCTGACTCGGCCGCAGGTACTTCTGCGCCAGCTTGTTCATTACCTGATCTCCGTCCAGATGTAGGGCAGCTCGGGGATACGGCCCGACGCGGCCACGCCCTCGAGGCCGGCGACGACCTCGGCCACGGTGTGCAGCTCGCCGCTCTTGCCCATGAAGTGCACTTTTCGCTTGTCGGGGGCGGACCGCATGACCTCGCGCACGAGCTGGCCGTCGTAGTTCAGCTCGCAGACGACGTAGTGGGTGTCGCGCTCGAACAGCTCGTCGAGGAACGGCCAGAGCGTGATGAGCCGGACGAACCCCGCGCGCACGCCGCGCCGCCGCGCCTCCAGCACACCGGTCTTGACCGTCCGCGCGTTGGCTCCGTAGGCCACGGCCACCACCTCGGCGTCCTCGAGCCCGAGCGTCTCGTAGCGCGTCAGCTCCCCGCGATGGTGGCGGATCTTGTTGACGAGGCGGTAGGTCTGCGCCCACTGCGCCTCCATGTCTTCGATGTCGTAGCCCTCTTCCGTGTGGGTGTACGCCGAGACACAGACTCCAGTTCCCCGACCGATGATGTTCGGGGGAACGTCGAGATCGGCGCTGCCCACCGGAAAGAACGGCATCATGAGGTTGTGCTTGCGGGGGATCACGAAATCGAGACCCGCATAGTCGTCGGGGATGAACAGGTCCTCCCACATGTCCGAGATGACCTGATCGGTGAGGATCGTCACCGGGGTCCGGAACCGCTCGGACAGGTTGAAGGCGTCGATGGTGAGCCAGAAGGCCTCCTGGACGGACGACGGCGAGAGCACGATCGTCTCGAAATTCCCCCCGTGGCTCGCGTAGCGCGCGATGTAGAACTCCCCTTGCCCGGGCGCTCCGGTGATCCCGCTGATGGGGCCGACGCGCATGGCGTCGACGACTACGAGCGGGATCTCGTTGGTGATCGACCAGCCGTAGGCGTCGTGCATGAGCGTGTAACCCGGACCGGAGGTCGCCGTCATGGCCTTGAGGCCACCGAGGCTCGCCCCCGCGCACGCGTGCATGCCGGCCAGCTCGTCCTCGCACTGCATGTAGTAGCCGTCGACCTGGGGCAGCCGCTTCGACATGTATTCCGCGATGTCGGTCGCCGGCGTGATCGGATATCCCGCAAACACCCGGCAGCCGGCGGCGATGGCGCCCTCGGTCAGCGCGTACGTTCCCGCCTCGAGGATCCGCCGGCCCTTCGTGCACCGCCGCTCCCACTCCGTCCAGGGCGCAACCAGGCCGTCCTTCAGCGCGAGCGTCAGCGTCGTCATCAGTGCTGTCCTCCCTCGGCGGATATTTCGATCATTGAAGGGCTCGGCTCGCCGCCCGAGCGCGGCTCACCTCGCACCGCCACATCAATGCAGAAATCAGGGCAGATCTGGTAGCAGAGCATGCAGCCGATGCAGTGTTCCTCGTGGGCGGTGTACATGGGGAACCAGCCGAGCTTGTTGGGCACGGTGCGGTACTGGAAGACGGGGACGGGGCAGATGCTCATGCAGAAGCCGCACGCTTTACACATGTCCTCGGCGATCACCACGTCCCACTTGCCCGCGGGCCCCTTCGACAGTTTCTTCTCAGCCTTGAACAGCGCCATCCCGCTCTCCTTCGATTTGGAGCACCTTCAGCACGATGTCTTTGGCGTTGGCGATGTGGACCCGGGCGAGCCGCTCGGCCTTGAGGCCGTCGTGGGCGGCGATCGCCTCGAAGATGGCCCGGTGCTCGCGGTAGGCGTCCTCGAGCCGGTGCGCCGTCCGGAGCAGCAGCGGGTGGAAGTGCCTGATGGAGAGCCGCACGACGGCCGACAGCGCCTGCAAACGCGCGTTCCCCGCCCCGCGGAAGATCGTGTCGTGGAAGGCGACGTGGGCGGGGAACCACTGGTTCGCGTCCTGCCGCTCGAGACACCGCGCCATCCTCGCGAGCGACTTGTCGAGCGCCGTCAGCATCCCCTCGTCGGCGCGGCGCGCGGCCAGTCGGGCGGCGAGGCCGTCGAGGACCTCGCGCACGTCGTACAGCGCGATGGCCTCGTCGAGGTCCAGGAGGGCCACGCGCACGCCGGCCGCGGGAAGGATCTCGACGAGGCCCTCCTGCTGGAGCCGCCCGAGGGCCTCCCGGATAGGAGTCCGGCTGATCCTGAGCCGAGCGGCCAGGTCCATCTGGCGCAGCCGAGTGCCCGACGCCAGACGTCCGTTGAGGATGGCGTCGCGCAGGGCCTGGGTCGCGTCGTCGACCAGGCGGCGACGCGTCAGAGGGGCCACGCCGGGAGTCATGTGGCGACCGTTCCCTCGGACATCGGGACCTCGATGGATTTTGTATCCAGGATACAGACCCATAGCCAGATGCAACCACGAAACCGCCGGGGACGTCAACCGCGATCGCGGGAGCGGACTCAGTCAGGAGCCGATGAAGCGCGAGAGCACGTCCCACCAGACGCGGGCCGCCGTGACCAGGATCACGACGAGGAGGGCGGTCTTCAGGTGCGCTTCGGCGAGGCGTTGGCTGACGAGCGCCCCGAGCTGGGCTCCGGGCAGCGCCCCGAGGGCCACCAGGAGTGCCGGCGCCCACGGTACCTGTCCCGTCACCATCTTCCCGAAGAGCCCCGCCGTCGACGCGAGCGCGGTGATGGCGAGCGAGCTTCCAATCGTCACCCGGATCGGAACTCCGACCACGATGAGGAGCAGCGGCACGAGGAGGAAGGCGCCGCCCGCGCCCACGAGGCCCGCCGCGATCCCGACGCCACCCGCGACGACCGCGGCACGCCCTCGGCTGAAGTGCACCCGATTGGCGGGAATTGGGATCTCGGCGGCCTCAGCGTGGGCGATCATGAGCACCGCCGCGCCCGTCGTCATGAGAGCGAAGACCAGGAGAAGGCCGCCGCCGGACACGAACGTCGACCCGAGGGAGCCCACCAGCGATCCGGCGGCCATGGACAGGCCCCCGACCCATGCCAGCTCCGCGTTCACGGCGCGCGCGCGGCGGTGCGCGACCATGCCGGAGAGCGCCGCGAAGAACACTTGGGCCATGGTGATCCCCGCCACCGACTTGACGTCGAGCTGGCCGACGCCCAGCGCCGGCGGGACGTAGAGCAGCAAGGGGATCATGACGATGGCGCCGCCGACGCCGAGCAAGCCCGCGATGAACGAGCCGCCGACACCGAGCAGCAGCAGTGTGAGAGCGAGTGCGAGCGTCACCCGCCAGAACACTTGACGACACGCACGGCGTGGGCGTCAGCCGCGGTGTCGAGGACGGGGAGCGAGGGAGACGTCGCCGGCTATCTCACGCTGCTGAAGTACGCCGCGAGGTCGTCCAAGGTCGCGTCCGGTATCGTCGTGATCAGGGCCTTGACCGCCTTGAGGTTGGCATCGCCGGGGCTCCGCTTGTCCGTCTTGAAGAGCGCCATCTGGGCCCGTAGGTAGCCGGGAGGCTGGCCGCGCAGGTCGGGGATCATCTTCACGGGGTCCCCGCGGCCGTCCGGGCCATGACAGATGGCGCACTGGGCGGAGGCGACGCGCCCGCGCTCCACGGCGGCGGGATCGACGCGGACGGATGTCGGCTCACGCTTCTGGGCGGCGAAGTAGGCCGCGACGTCATCGACGCCCAGCTCGCGGACCATCTTCGCGTACGGCTCCATCTCGGGTGAGGGCCGCTTGCCGGTAGCGTAATCCTCGATGGCCTTCTTGAAGTAGGCCGGCAGGATGCCCGCGAGGATGGGCATCGCGTCCGAGGGGCTCTGGCCCGCCATCCCGTGGCAGGCGCTGCAGGTGAAGGCTTTGGTGAAGCCGGGGGCGTCGAGCGGTCCCGCGAACGCGCCGCCCACCGAGACCAGGACGAGGAGCATACCGAGCACGGTGCGCATGATTCGTCTCCCTCGCAGACCGCTAAGCCAGAATGTCGTTCCAGATGCTGGTCGCCCAGCCGATAGCGTGGCGGCCGTAGTCGGCGCTCTGTCCCGGAGTCAGCTTCTGTTCGATCTGGACCACCTTGCCTTTGTCGATGCGGTACGTGTTGACGACCGCGATCGCCTCCCGGTCATTGACCCAGCTATAGCAGGTGTTGCCCGGGGCCATCGCCGGCGGCTGCTTGCCGTTGAGCAGGTGCGCGATAGCGATCGCCGACACCTTGCCCATGTTGTTGGCAACGTTGCCCGACTTCGGCACGGGCAGCCCGATCGTCGAGTCGCCGATCACGTGCACGTCCTTGTGCTTCACCGACTCGTACGTCAGGTGATCGACCTCACACCATCGCTTGTCGGCCCCCACGAGGTCGGCCTGGACGGCGATGGTGCCCGCGCGCTGCGGCGGGATGAGGTTGAGGACGTCGTACTTCACCTTGTCGCCGATCTCCGTCTGCACCTCGCGGACGGACGGGTCGACCTTCACGACCTTGCTCGACGGCCGGTAGTCGAGGTTCGGATAATCCTTCCACGCGGCGCGGAACAGCCCCGTCTTCGACACCACGTTCTGGTTGGCGTCGAGCACGATGAGCTTCGAGCGCGGCTTGTGCGTCTTGAGGTACCAGGCGACCTGGCAGGCGCGCTCGTAGGGCCCGGGCGGGCAGCGGTAGGCGACGGGAGGCACGGTGAGGACGAAGACCCCGCCGTCCGCCATCGACTGGAGCTGCCGGGCCAGCTCCACCGTCTGCGGTCCAGCCTTCCACGCGTGCAGGACGGTGTCCTTGGCCTGGGCCAGGCCCTCGACCTGCTCCCACTGGAACTCCACGCCCGGCGCCACGATCAGCCGGTCGTAGTGTAGATAGCCCTCGCCGATCCGCACGCGCTTGGTGTCGGGCTCGATCGCCGTCGCCTCGCGATGGATCAGCCGGACCCCGTGGCGGCGCAGCCCGCCGTAGTCGAACGTGATGCTCTCCATCGAGCGCACGCCGCTAAGGACGAGGTTGCTGAACGGACACGAGACGAACCGGTCGTTCGGCTCGAGCAGCACCACGTCGATGGACGGATCGCTCAGCCGCAAGTACTTCGCCGCGGTGGCGCCCCCCCAGCCGCCCCCGATCACGACTACCCGTCGCCCGGTCTTGGGCGAGATGTCGCCGGTCATTGGTATCGCGCAGCCGACCGTCAGCAGCCCCAGCCCAAGACCGGTCCCCGAAGTCCGAAGGAAGTCCCTGCGTGTCATGGTCGCCATGTCAGCCCTCCGCGTGCGGCGTGAGAGGATTGTTGACGATTCCCCGTCCCTTGTCGAGCCGTTTCCGCTGTGCGATCATCCGCCCATTCTCCCTCCCCTTACCCCAAGCGCCCCATCGGGAACATATTGAAATCTGCGCTGCCCGCGCACGTCCGTAGTGTGAGCCGCAGGACGTGGCAGTGCGAGGTGAGCCGCGCTCGGGCGGCGAGCCGAGCGGTGAAATGATCGGAGACGGGGCTGGGGCCCCGCCGTCCGAGGCGAGCCTCTGAAAAGGAGATGGCCATGGACCTGAGCCGACGTGACCTGCTGACCCTCGGAGGACTGACCCTAGCCGGCGCCGCGGTGGTGCCCGCGCCCTCCCGCGCCCAGACCCCCAAGCGCGGCGGGACGCTGGTCCTCCGCACCTGGGACCCGCCGCACTTCGACCACATGGGCGCCGGTGGCATCTCATACAAGATCCACATCCCGCTGACCTTCACCCACAGCCGCCTCCTCAAGCACAAGGCCGGCCCCGGCGTGACGCCCGGCACCTTCCAACTCGAGGGAGACCTGGCTGAGTCGTGGCAGCAGACCAACGAGACGACGTATGTGTTCAAGCTCCGGAAGGGCGTGCGCTTCCACCCCAAGCCGCCGGTCAATGGCCGAGAGCTGACGGCCGAGGATATCCGCTACACCATCGAGCGCTTCCTGACCCTGAAGGGCAACGCCAACGCCTACATGCTGAAGTCGCTCGACAAGGTCGAGGCCGTCGACAAGTACACGGTGAAGTTCACGCTGAAGGAGCCGTTCGCCTGGTTCCCCGACGTGCTGGCCAACCCCATGGCCGTCTGCATCATTGCCAAGGAGTGTGTGGACAAGTTCGGCGACCTCAAGAAGCCGGAGTCTGTGATCGGCACCGGGCCCTGGATGCTGGAGAACTACAAGCCCAACGTGGGTCTGACCTTCGTCCGCAACCCCCACTATTTCGTCCCCGGCCTCCCCTACATCGACCGCGTCGAGATGGTGGTGGACGAGGACAACGCCTCGCGCATGGCCGCCTTCCTGGCCGGGAAGTACGACCTGGGCTGGGAGTTCCCCGGCCAGATCAACCGGACCGACTGGGTACAGATCAAGGACACGCTCAAGCAGAAACGTCCGAACCTCAAGACGCTGGAGTTCCCGGCCAACGTCATGAACCACCTCTCGATGCGGACCGATCAGAAGCCGTTCAGCGACGTCCGCGTGCGGCGCGCCATCTCCCACGCCATCGACCGCCAGGGCATCCTCGACGCCGTCGCCGAGGGTGTGGGCGTCTTCAATCCTCCCGTGCCGGCCGCCCTGCGGGAGTGGTCGCTGCCCATCGACAAGCTCGGGGAGGGGGCGAAGTATTACAAGCACGACCCCAAGGAGGCCAAGCGCCTGCTGGCCGAGGCCGGTTACCCCAACGGCTTCCCGGCCTCCATCTGCTTCACCACCTACGGCTCGACCGTCCTGGTCGACGGGGCGCAGCTCGTCCTCAAGCAGCTCAAGGACGTCGGCATCGAGGCCAAGCTCGACCAGAAGGAGTACGGCGCCTACATCTCCACCTGCTTCTACGGCAAGTTCGACTCGATGACCTTCGGCCCCCAGACCCCGTACCTGGAGCCGGACAACTTCCTGTTCGGCCAGTACTACCCGGGCGAGCTGAAGAACCAGAGCCACATCAACGACCCGGTGGTGGCCGACATACTCGTGCGCCAGCGTCGCACGTTCGACCTCGCCAAGCGCCGTGAGGTCATCGCCGACATCCAGCGCCACCTGGCCGCCCAGCAGTACTACGTGCAGATGGCCTCCGGCGTCTACATCGCGGTCTGGGAGGGCGCGCTCAAGAACTACGGGCCGAACCTGGGCTACGACTACGGCGGGCGCCTGACTGCGACGTGGCTGGATCGATGAGGGACCGCTGACAGCGTGCTGAGACGGTACATTGTCAAGCGGCTGTTGGTGGCGCTGCCGTCGTTGATGATCGCGTCGGTGATCGTGTTTACGTTGCCGCGGTTGATTCCGGGCGACGTCGTCATCCTTATGCTCGAGGAGAAGGCCTACGCCAAGGACCTCGAGGAGCTGCGCGAGAAGCTCGGCCTCAACCGGGCGCTGCCCGTGCAGTACGCGGAGTGGGTCGGCCGCGTCGTCCGGGGCGACCTGGGCGAGTCGCTGTGGACACGGCGGCCGGTGCTCGAGGAGATCGGGCGCCGCCTCCCCGTCACGCTCGAGATCGCGGCCTACGCCACGGTCATCGCGCTCCTCATCGCGCTGCCCATCGGCGTGATCTCCGCCACCCGCCAGGACACCGTCTGGGACTACGTCGCGCGCAGCGCGGCCATCCTCGGTCTGTCGGTGCCGGGCTTCTGGCTGGCCACGCTGGTGATCGTGCTGCCCGCGATCTGGTGGGGCTGGCGGCCGGCCACCGGCTTCACGGAATTCTCGACGGACCCGCTGACGCACTTCGCTCAGTTCCTGCTCCCCGCCTCCATCCTCGGCATCGCGGCGGCCGCCGCCCTCATGCGGCTGACGCGCGGGCAGCTCCTCGAGGTGTTGCGCCAGGACTACGTGCGGACGGCGTGGGCCAAGGGGCTGAGCGAGCGCACCGTCGTCCTGAAGCACAGCCTCCGCAACGGGATCATCCCCGTCGTCTCCCTGCTCGGGACGCAGATCCCCCAGATCCTCGGGGGCACAGTCATCATCGAGACCATCTTCGGCCTGCCGGGCATGAGCCGCTTTCTGTTCGACGCGATTAACCAGCGCGATTATCCCGTGATCCAGGGCGTGAACCTCGTGGTCGTGTCTTTCGTCGTGCTCGTGAACCTCGCGGTGGACGCGCTCTACGCCGTGCTCGATCCACGCATCCGGTACTGAAGATGGCACGCCCAGAGTCCCTCCCCCTCGCTAGGCCGTCCGTCGAGGCCCCGGCGGCTCCGCGGGTGCGTCGTCCGCCGGCGGCCGGCCGCGCGATCCGCGGCGCCGGTCGGTTCATCCGGCGCAAGCCGCTCGGCGCGATCGGCGCCGTGATCGTCGTCGCGATGCTGCTCATGGCCGTCTTCGCCGAGCGCATCGCGCCTTACGCTTACGACGAGACGATCCGGGGCGCCCGCATGAAACCGCCGAGCGTGACCTACTGGCTCGGCACCGACAACCTCGGCCGGGACCTGTGGAGCCGGATCGTCTACGGCGCCCGCGTATCGATGACCGTGGGGTTCGCGACGATCCTGTTCGCCACCGCGATGGCCACGGCCGTCGGCGTCACCAGCGGCTACTTCGGCGGGGTGTACGACCTGATCGTCCAGCGCATCGTCGACGCGTGGATGTCGTTCCCGTATCTCGTGATCATCCTCTCCGTGATGGCGGTGCTGGGGCCGGGGCTGGTAAACGTCATCCTCTCGCTCTCCGTGATCATCGCCGCCGTCAACTCGCGAGTGATCCGTGGCGCCACCCTCGTGGTGGCGCAGCACGCCTACGTCGAGGCGGCGCGGGCCATGGGCGGTGGCCACACGCGCGTCATCCTCCGCCACATCCTCCCCAACGTGGCCGCCACCATCGTCGTGCTTGCGACGATCGGCCTCGGCGCCGCGATCCTCGCCGAATCGGCGCTATCCTTCCTCGGCTTCGGGGTCCCCCCGCCCTACCCGAGTTGGGGCGCAATGCTCTCCGGATCCGGACGCACCTACATGTTCCGCGC